>NZ_JBHXTO010000115.1:0-30170 GCF_042677425.1 Streptomyces sp. NPDC127119
ATCGACCGGGGGTTTTCGCGTTCTTCTTCCTCTGAGCGGACGACCAGGTTCGAACTGGCGACCTCAACCTTGGCAAGGTTGCGCTCTACCAACTGAGCTACGTCCGCGCCGCGCGGTGGCTTTCGCCGTGGTGCGAGAGCAACTATACCCAACCTCGCTCACGTGCGAGACGCACCGCCGAGTGCCGGTTCTCGGCTCCGAGTTTGGACACGGCCGACGACAGATAGTTCCGTACGGTCCCCTGCGACAGCGCGGCCCGCTCCGCGATCTCCGCGACGGGCGCCCCGTCGGAGGCCAGCTCCAGCACCTCGGCCTCACGCGCGGTGAGCGGCGAATCCCCGGCGGAGATCGCGTCGGCGGCCAACTCGGGGTCGACATAACGGTTTCCCGCATGGACGGTACGGATGATCTCCGCGAGCCGTTGCGCGCTCACGGTCTTCGGGACGAAACCGCGCACACCGGCCGTCAGCGCCCGCTTGAGATGCCCGGGGCGCCCATGGCTCGTCACGATGAGCACGCGGCAGGCGGGCAGTTCGGTCCGCAGCGATGTGGCGACCCTCACACCGTCGGCGCCGGGCATCTGCAGATCCAGTACGGCCACATCGGGTTCGTGCGCCCGCGCCATCGCCAGCGCCTCGGGCCCGCCGGCCGCCTCCGCCACCACCAGCAGATCGTCCTCAAGACCCAGCAGCGCGGCGAGCGCCCCCCGGATGAGGTGCTCGTCGTCGGCGAGCAGCAGCCGGATGGGTCGTACGGATGTCATGGGGTGACCTCTTCACTCACTGAGCGCGAAACGGTGTCCGACGAGGAGCCCGTCGAGGAGTCCGACGAGGAACCCGTCGAGAAGGCCGACGAGGAGGGGGACGAGGAGGCGGGAGGCAGGGGCACCTCGGCCACGACCCGGAAGAGGCCGCCGTCGACGGGCCCCGCCTCCAGCGTCCCGGACACCGCGGCCAGCCGCTCCCGCAGCCCGGCGAGACCGGACCCGCCACCGGTCCCCCGGCCGGTCGCTCCCTGTGCGGCGGCCCGTTCCGCCCCGTCGTTCTCGACCGTGAGGACGACACGGTTCCCCGCCTGTTCCAGCGACACGCGGCACCGCCGGGCGTCGCCGTGCCGCAGTACGTTCGTGGTGGCCTCCCGGACGACCCAGCCGAGCGCGGACTGGACCGCCGGGGGCAGCCCGGTCGCGGAACCGGTCACCGAGCAGTCGACCCCGGCCGCGGTCAACACGCCCTGCGCCCCGGAGAGTTCGGCGCCGAGGTCGGCCTCGCGGTAGCCCCGTACGACCTCGCGGACCTCGCGCTGCGATTCTCGGGCGATCCGCTGCACCTCGATCATCTGGTCCACGGCTTCGGGGCGTTCGCGGCGGGAGAGCTGGACGGCGAGCTCGCTCTTCAGGGCGATCACCGCGAGGTTGCGGCCCATCACGTCGTGCAGATCGCGTCCGAAGCGCAGCCGCTCCTCGGCGACCGCGAGCCGGGTACGGGTCTCGCGGGCCGCGTCCAGTTCGTACACGGCGTCGAGCAGCCAGACGGAGAAGACGGAGGTGAAGGAGAGGCCACCGCCGCCGACCAGCACCCCGAACGCCGTCGCCAGCGAGCCGCGCCCGTCGAGGCCCAGCGCGAACGCCGCGACCCCGGTGTACGCGGCGAAGCCGGCCACGATCCCGAGGACGCGCAGCCGGCCGCGTACCCCGAGCGCGATGGTGCCGGTCCCGAAGACCAGCACACCCACGCAGAACGGGACCGCCGTTGCCGCCGTGTCCTCGCCGCCCGGCCCGTGCTCCACGAGGCCGAGCGCGGCGGTCCCCAGCAGCGCGGAGAGCACGCCGAGCGCGATCAGCAGGCGTACGGGCTGTTCACGGGTGCCGCGCGTCCAGTCGAGCGACTGGGACGCGGTCACCCCGCACAGCGCGGCGTGGGCGCACAGGGGCAGCACGAGCAGGACGGCGAGCCCGGCCCCCACCTGCCCGAAGACCGGCAGCCCGATCGCGGTGACCTCCACGAGCGGAAAGAAGTGGAAGGACCAGCGGGTGTACGTCTCGACCTTCGCCAGCGTGCTCTTCCCGCGCCACCAGCGACCCGGCCTGCGCATTCCCGAACTCCCGACTCCCATGACCGACCGTCCCCGTTTTCGTTGCCGTTCCCGCCTTCGTGCGCTGCGCGGGCCGGGGTCAGCGCCTCGGTTCCCAGCGGAACCACTTGTGTACAGCAAACACCGCGAGCACGGTCCAGGCCAGCGCCGTCGCGAGCGCGCCCAGGGCCTCGTACGCGGACAGGTTCCCGGCCCAGCCACCGCGGATGAGGGTGATCACCGGGGACAGCGGCAGCAGTTCGCAGACGGCGGCGAGCCGGTCGGGCATGACCTCGAAGGGCACGACGGTGCCGGAGCCCATCATGGATATGAGCAGCAAGGGCATCGCCGCGACCTGGGCGCCCTCCACGCTCCTGCTGAAACTCGCGGTCACCGCCGCGAGCGCCGGCCACATCATGAGCCCCAGCAGCAGCCCCAGAACGGCCAGGAGAGGCGCCTCGGGCGCTCCCACGTCCAGGAGGGCCGCACAGGCGACCGTCAGCACCACGCTCTGCACCAGACCGATGAGGACCGACGGGACCGCGGCGCCCATGAGGATCTCGGCGTCCCGCAGCTCCCCGGTGCGCAGCCGCTTGAGCACGAGCTCCTCGCGACGGGCCGCGTAGACGCTCACCAGCGAGCTGTAGACGGCGAAGAGCAGGGAGAAGCCGACGGCGGAGGGCAGGATGACCGAGCCGACCGAGAGCCCGGACGCCTTCAGGTCCATGTCCTCGACCGTCGAGCGGAGGCTGAGCGGCAGGATCAGCGGCACGAAGACGGCCGCGAAGAAGGTGGCCCTGCTGCGCGAGAGGAGGGTGATTTCGGCCCGTGCGAGGGAGGTCATGCGTCCGACCGCGGTCACGGTCGGCGCCGGGGGTGCGGTCCTGGTCACGGTGTCCGCGCTCATGCCACGTGCTCCTTCTCGGAAAACTGGGACTGTTCCACCTGTCCTGCCTGTCCTGCCTGTCCTGCCTGTTCCGCCTGGGCGTCCTGCTCGGAGACGTGCCGCGCGATGCGCAGGAACGCCTCCTCCAGCGACCCCGACCGGATATCGAGCCCCCGCAGCTCGACACCGGCCCGCTCGGCCCACATGAGCAGCCCGGTGGCGGCCCGCTGCAACTCGTCCGTACGCAGCCGCAGTACGCGTCCGGCGACCTCGTGCCCGGTGACGCCGAGGGAGTCGAGCGGCGGCAGATCGCCGGGGAAGTAGCCGTTGGGCAGTTCGAAGGAGATCCGCGACGGCTGCGAGGCGGTCACCTCGGCCGGGGTGCCGGAGACCGCGATCCGTCCGGCGTGCAGGATCGCGAGCCGGTCCGCGAGCCCCTCCGCCTCCTCCAGGTAGTGCGTGGTGAGCAGCACGGTCGTGCCCTGTGCGCGCAGTTCGCGCACCAACTCCCAGGTCTCCTGGCGCCCTTCGGCGTCGAGGCCGGTCGTCGGCTCGTCCAGGAAGAGCACCTCGGGCCGTCCGAGGAGCGCGAGCGCCAGGTCCAGGCGCCGCTTCTCGCCGCCGGACAGCTGCTTCACGCGTACGCCGGCCCGGCGGGTGAGGCCGACCAGGGACAGCGCCTCGCTCTCGGGGCGGGCCCCGCTCGTGCAGCCGGCCCACATCCGTACGGTCTCGGAGACGGTCAGCTCGGAGGGGAAGCCGCCCTCCTGGAGCATCAGGCCGATCCGCGGGCGGACGGCGGAACGTTCGGAGTACGGGTCGTGGCCGAGAACGCGTACCTGGCCGCCGGACGGCCGGGCGAGGCCCTCGATGAGTTCGACGGTGGAGGTCTTGCCCGCGCCATTGGTGCCGAGCAGTGCGAAGAGTTCGCCCCGGGCGACTTCGAAGGAGACCCCTCGGACCGCCTCGAACCCTCCCCCGTAGACGCGTCGGAGATCAGTGACCTCGATCACGGGCTCATTCGTATTCATGACTCAAGCGTCTCGGCCGGCGACGGGGTTCGGCAGTGCACGCTGTCACCGCCGTACATGACAAATGTCAGACGGCCGTGAACCGGACGGCGGGTCGGGCACATACGAGAAAGACCCCGGTCATATGACCGGGGTCTTTCTGCGCTGAGCGGACGACCAGGTTCGAACTGGCGACCTCAACCTTGGCAAGGTTGCGCTCTACCAACTGAGCTACGTCCGCATTGCCTCCGACCGGCTTTCACCGATCGGCGCGAGCACCAGCCTACCCGATCGAACGAACGACCAGACCGGCGATGCAGAGCGGGTGACAGGAATTGCACACTGCGCCTTCCCCCTGGAAGGGGGATGTTCTGCTACTGAACTACACCCGCGTGACTCCGGTGAGCCGGGCCTTTCGGCCTTGCCCCTCGGCGTGCTCCGAACTCTAGCCGATCGCCCGGGGTACAACGCAAGTCGACTACCCCCAGGCCCGAATGAACCCCGACCCGCACCCGACGCACTGCGCCGCCCCCCCCGCCCACCTAAGGGGCGCGAGGAACGGCGCGCTCAGCCCCGACGCAGCCGCACCCGACGCTCCACGCCAGCCCCCGCTCACCCAAGGGGCGCGGGGAACTGCGCAACACCAGCCCCGACGCAGCCGCACCGACGCTCCACGCCGACCCCCACGTACCCAAGGGGCGCGAGGAACGGCGCGCTCAGCCCCGACGCTGCCGCACCCGACGCTCCACGCCAGCCCCCGCCCACCTAAGGGGCGCGGGGAACGGCGCGACCAGCCCCCACGGACCCGCACCCGTACACACACGGACCCGCACCCGTACACACAGCACACAAAGCCGGCAGGGAACCGCAAAGGAGTCCGACCCCCGAGCGGCCGAACTCCCCGCAGAACACCACAAGCCCCGCAAGCCCTACTGCGCAGCGGTAAAAGCCTCATACACCCGCTTGGGAATCCGCCCCCGCGCGGGCACCTCCAGCTTGTTGGACTGCGCCCACGCCCGAACAGCCGCCGGATCGGGCGCCACCGCGGTCTGCCGGTACGCCTTCCCGGACCGCGACCGCTTGCGCCCGGCCTCCACATACGGCTCCAGCGCCGCGCGCAACTGCTCGGCATTGGCCGGATTCAGGTCGATCTCGTACGACTTGCCGTCCAGACCGAAGGCGATCGTTTCCGCCGCTTCCGAGCCGTCGATGTCGTCGGAGAGAGTGACTACGACACGCTGCGCCACGAATATCGGTCCCTTCGTGCGGCATGTGTCCGACGACGTGCGACGACGTGTCGAGATGCCGACTGTCCGACTGCTTTTATGGGTGATTGGGCAAAGTATCGGCTATTGCCAATTCATTTGTACAGTGCCCGGCAATCCAATGTGAAGCTCGACTAAATCTCTTGGCGTGTCCCCAGGCAATAGGGGACCCGGTCTCGATCCGGATCTTTCCCAGGATTTTTCGTGAAGGCAGCCCGACGATAGGCACTCGATGCGCAATCGTGATGACGGTCACGTAGTTTCCTACGAATCTACCCGCGTAGAAATTTTGTACGGGTAGTCTGAAGGAACCTGCTCAGCACCACACACCGGGAGTGCCAGTGGCACGCGTCGTAGTCGACGTCATGCTCAAGCCGGAGATCCTCGACCCCCAGGGCCAGGCGGTGCAGCGTGCACTGCCGCGCCTCGGTTTCGAAGGCATCTCCGATGTCCGTCAGGGAAAGCGATTCGAACTGGAAGTGGACGGACCGGTGGACGACACCGCCCTCGCCCGCATCCACGAACTCGCCGAATCCTTCCTCGCCAACACCGTGATCGAGGACTTCACCGTCAAGGTCGAGGAAGTCGCGGAGGCCGGAAAGTGACCGCTCGTATTGGCGTCGTCACTTTCCCGGGAAGCCTCGACGACCGGGACACCCAGCGGGCGATCAAGCTCGCCGGCGCCGAACCCGTCGCTCTCTGGCACAAGGACAAGGACCTCAAGCAGGTCGACGCCGTTGTCCTGCCGGGTGGTTTCTCGTACGGCGACTATCTGCGCGCCGGTGCGATCTCGCGCTTCTCGCCGGTCATGGCGACGGTGATTGAGCAGGCGAAGTCGGGAATGCCGGTGCTCGGCATCTGCAACGGCTTCCAGATCCTCACCGAGGCACATCTCCTTCCCGGCGGGATGCTCGGCAACGACCACCTCCACTTCATCTGCCGCGACCAGAAGTTGAAGGTGGAGAACGCGGATACCGCCTGGACCGCGGACTACGAGTCCGGCCAGGAGATCCACATCCCGCTGAAGAACATGGACGGGCGGTACGTCGCGGACGAGCGCACCCTCGACATGCTGGAGGCGGAGGGCCGCGTCGTCTTCCGTTACGTGGTCGGCGGCGAGTTCGCCGACGGTTTCGGCAATCCCAACGGTTCGCTGCGGGACATCGCCGGCATCTCGAACGAGGCGGGCAACGTCGTCGGTCTGATGCCGCACCCGGAGCACGCTGTCGAACCCCTCGTCGGGTCCGGCCGCACCGACGGCCTCCCCTTCTTCACCTCGATCCTCAAGAAGCTGGTCAACGCATGAGCCGGACGCCTCTGGACACGGTCGAGCACGCGGCCGGGACCCCCGACGTCGAGCTGCCCTGGGCCGAACTCGGCCTGAAGAAGGACGAGTACGAGCGGGTCGTGGAGATCCTCGGCCGCCGCCCGACCGGCGCCGAGCTCGCCATGTACTCGGTCATGTGGTCCGAGCACTGCAGCTACAAGTCCTCGAAGGTGCACCTCCGCCAGTTCGGCGAGAAGGCCCCCCAGTCGGACGCCCTCCTCGTCGGCATCGGCGAGAACGCGGGCGTCGTCGACGTCGGCCAGGGCTACGCGGTCACCTTCAAGGTCGAGTCGCACAACCACCCGTCGTACGTCGAGCCCTACCAGGGCGCGGCCACCGGCGTCGGCGGCATCGTGCGCGACATCATCGCGATGGGCGCGCGCCCGGTGGCGGTCGTCGACCCCCTCCGCTTCGGCGCCGCGGACCACCCCGACACCAAGCGCGTACTGCCCGGCGTCGTCGCGGGCATCGGCGGCTACGGCAACTGCCTGGGCCTGCCCAACATCGGTGGCGAGGTCGTCTTCGACGCCTGCTACCAGGGCAACCCGCTGGTCAACGCCGGTGCCATCGGCGTCATGCGGCACGAGGACATCCACCTCGCGAAGGCGTCGGGCTCCGGCAACAAGGTCATCCTGTACGGGGCCCGCACGGGCGGCGACGGCATCGGCGGCGCCTCCATCCTGGCCTCCGAGACCTTCGACGACGCCAAGCCGTCGAAGCGTCCCGCCGTCCAGGTCGGCGACCCCTTCCAGGAGAAGCTCCTCATCGAGTGCACCCTGGAGGCCTTCGCCGAGAAGCTGGTCGTCGGCATCCAGGACCTGGGCGCGGCCGGACTGTCCTGCGCCACCAGCGAGTTGGCGTCCAACGGCTCCGGCGGCATGCGCGTGACGCTGGACGACGTACCCCTGCGCGACTCCACGCTCTCTCCCGAGGAAATCCTCATGAGCGAGTCGCAGGAACGCATGTGCGCGGTCGTCGAGCCGTCGAAGGTCGACCGTTTCCTGGAGATCTGCGACAAGTGGGACGTCATCGCCACGGTGATCGGTGAGGTCACCGACGGCGACCGCCTGGAGATCTTCTGGCACGGCGGCAAGATCGTCGACGTCGACCCGCGCACCGTCGCGCACGACGGCCCGGTCTACGAGCGCCCGTACGCCCGCCCGCACTGGCAGGACGCGCTGCAGGCGGACGACGCCAACAAGCTTCCGCGGCCCGCCACTTCGGAGGAGCTGAAGAAGCAGGTCCTCCAGCTGGTCTCCTCGCCGAACCAGGCCTCCAAGTCCTGGATCACCTCCCAGTACGACCACTTCGTGCAGGGCAACACGGTGCTGGCGCAGCCCGAGGACTCGGGCATGATCCGCATCGACGAGGAGTCCGGGCTCGGGGTGGCCATCGCCACGGACGGCAACGGCCGGTTCGCGAAGCTGGACCCGTACGCGGGTGCGCAGCTCGCCCTCGCCGAGGCGTACCGGAACGTGGCGACGACCGGCGCCAAGCCGCTCGCCGTCTCCGACTGCCTGAACTTCGGTTCGCCCGAGGACCCGGCCGTCATGTGGCAGTTCGCGGAAGCCATCCGCGGACTGGCCGACGGGTGCCTGCAGTTGGGCACGCCGGTGACCGGGGGCAACGTCTCGCTCTACAACCAGACGGGCGAGGCCGCGATCCACCCGACTCCGGTGGTCGCGGTCCTGGGCGTCATCGACGACGTGGCCCGGCGCACGCCGGTCGCCTACCGGGAAGAGGGCCAGCTCCTCTACCTCCTCGGCGACACCCGTGAGGAGTTCGGCGGGTCGGCCTGGTCGCAGGTCGTCCACGACCATCTCGGCGGGCTGCCTCCGGCCGTGGACCTGGAGCGGGAGCGCCTGCTCGGCGAGATCCTGATCTCCGCGTCCCGCGACGGCATGATCGACTCCGCGCACGACCTGTCCGACGGCGGTCTGATCCAGGCCGTGGTCGAGTCGGCGCTGCTCGGGGACAAGGGCGCGCGGCTCGTCGTGCCGGACGGTCTCGACGCGTTCACGTTCCTGTTCTCCGAGTCCGCGGGGCGCGCCGTCGTCGCGATCCCGCGCTCGGAGGAACTGCGCTTCACCGACATGTGCGGTGCGCGGGGCCTGCCGGCCGCGCGTATCGGTGTGGTCGACGGTGACGCGGTGGAGGTCCAGGGCGAGTTCACCCTGCCGCTGTCCGACCTGCGCAGGGCGCACACGGAAACCATCCCGGCGCTGTTCGCGTAGCCCGAAGCCCGGCCCGCCAGAACCTTGGCAGGGCCGGGTTTCGCTTGCACCCCTGGGGGCGAAGGGGGAGGTGTTTCGTCTGCGGCCCGGCGGGGGCTGGCCGCGCAGTTCCCCGCGCCCCTAAAACCGAACGGTCCGGCGGAGTGTTGTGTCTGCGGCCCGGCGAGAGCTGGCCGCGCAGTTCCCCGCGCCCCTGAGGGGCGGCGGTGGACGCGGCTCAACCATGCGAGCCCCATCGCTTTTAGGGGCGCGAGGAACTGCGCGCCCGACCCCTGCGGCGCCGCAGACGAAACACACCCCCCGCCCCCCAGGGGCGCGGGGAACTGCGCGACCAGCCCCCACCGGGCCGCAGACGAAATTCTCCGCCCCCATAAACTCCCCCCATGCCCCCGGCCAGAAAACGCCAACGCGCCTACGACCCCGCGAAGACCCGCGCCGCGGTGCTCGCGCAGTTCGGGAATGTGCGCGTGGCCGTACGGACCCTCAGCTCCGGTCAGCTCGCCGCACCCGCCGGGCTGGGTGACTGGACCGTGCGGGAGCTGGCCGCGCACCTGACCATGGCCCTGGAGGCCGTGAGCCGGGGCCTGGACGGGCCGGAGCCCACCACCCCCGCCCTCACCCTGCTCGACTGGCCGTCCGCCACGGCTCCCCACGCGGGCGAGATCGACGAGGGCGTACACGCGCTCGCCCTCGCGAACCCGGACCTCGACGCGCTCTACGAGCGCACAGAATCCCGCTTCACCGAGCGCCTCCCGGAAGCCGGGGACGGCCGCCTGCTGGCCACCCGCGTGGGAGCGATGGCCCTGGCCGACCACCTCGTCACCCGCGTCGTGGAACTGGTCGTCCACACCGACGACCTCAACGCGGCGGTCCCGGGCCTCGACATCCCGTACGACCGCCACGCCCTCGCCACCTGCACCCGCCTGCTCGCCGACGCGCTCGCCGCGAAGGCGCCCGGCGCCTCCACGGAGGTGCGCGTTCCGCCGTACGCCGTCGTGCAGTGCGTGGAGGGCCCGCGCCACACCCGCGGCACCCCGCCCAACGTCGTGGAGACGGACCCGCTCACCTGGATCCGGCTCGCGACCGGCCGTACGGGCTGGCAGACGGCCCTCGACGACGCGAAGGTCAGCGCGAGCGGAGAACGCGCCGACCTGGGCGCACTGCTCCCCCTGATGAGCTGAGCCGGACGGCCGAGCCGGGCGCACCCGTTGCGGGCCCGTTACCCCGTGAGGGAACCAAGCACCCCACCCGCCCCGTCAAAGCGGCATGCACACGCAGCGACGCAACCTCAGCGCACTCAGCCCGCGGGTCGGCCTCAGCGCCCTGGCGGTCACCGGACTCCTCGCCACGGCCGCCTGCGGCACGGAGAGCGGCAGCGGCGACAGCGGCGGCAAGGATCCCGGTGCCAGTTCCGTCGGGACCCGGCAGGACACCGGGCTCACCGGCACGCAGTGGAACGTCGACAGCGTGACGGCCAAGGGGAAGACGCAGGACGCCCCGGCCGGCGCGCACGTCGAGTTCGGCAAGGACGGCAAGGTGGGCGGCAACTACGGCTGCAACCACTTCGGCGCCACCGCCGAGATCGAGGGCGACACGATCACGATCGGCGACGACACCGTCAAGACCGAGATGGCCTGTACGGCCGACGGCACGATGGGCTTCGAGTCGAAGCTCGGCGAGGCCATGTCCGACAGCACGATCAAGGCCGAGGTCAACGGCGACAAGCTGACGCTCACCACCGAGGACGGCTACACCGTGAAACTCACCGCGGAGAAGCAGGCCGACCTCTACGGCACCAAGTGGAACGTCACCGGCACGGTGAAGGCCGACGCGAAGGGCGACACCAAGGGCGGCTCCGCCGTCGCCCTGGCCTCCGAGGCCGAGGGCAAGGTCCATCTCACCTTCGACGAGAAGGGCACGGTCGCCGGCCAGCTCGGCTGCAACAAGGTGACGGCGAAGGCCACGGTCGGCGACGGCATTATCACTCTGGGCACGCCGGGCACCACCCGGAAGATGTGCTCCGACTCACTCATGGACACCGAACGCTCCCTCCTGAAGCTTTTCGGCGGCACCGTGAAGTACACGCTGAAGGGCAGCAACCTCACCCTGACCAGCGAAAACGGCGCGGGCCTGGAAGCCGTCGCCGCGAAGTGACCCCGGACGGGCGGCGTCTCACCGCGCCGCCCGGGCACTTCCCCAATTCGGACCAGTGGTCGATCTCGCCTACACTCGGTGGCGTGCCACGTGGTGACGGTCGACTCAGTCATGATCTGCTCCCCGGCGAGAAAGGACCCCAGGACGCTTGCGGCGTCTTCGGAGTCTGGGCTCCCGGTGAAGAGGTCGCCAAGCTCACTTACTTCGGGCTCTACGCCCTCCAGCATCGAGGCCAGGAATCCGCGGGAATCGCGGTGAGCAATGGCTCTCAGATCCTCGTCTTCAAGGACATGGGGCTCGTTTCCCAGGTCTTCGACGAGGCCTCCCTCGGTTCCCTGCTCGGTCATATCGCGGTCGGTCACGCCCGCTACTCGACCACCGGGGCCTCCACCTGGGAGAACGCCCAGCCGACGTTCCGTGCCACCGGGCACGGCTCGATCGCGCTCGGCCACAACGGCAACCTCGTCAACACGGCGGAGCTCGCCGAGATGGTCGCCGACCTCCCCAAGCAGGAGGGCCGCACCCCGCGTGTGGCGGCGACCAACGACACCGACCTGCTGACGGCCCTGCTGGCCGCGCAGGTCGACGACGACGGCAAGCCGCTGACCATCGAAGAGGCCTCCGCGAAGGTCCTCCCGCAGGTCAAGGGCGCCTTCTCGCTGGTCTTCATGGACGAGCACACCCTCTACGCCGCCCGTGACCCGCAGGGCATCCGCCCGCTGGTCCTCGGGCGCCTGGAGCGCGGCTGGGTCGTCGCCTCCGAGTCCGCCGCCCTCGACATCTGCGGTGCGGCCTACGTCCGCGAGATCGAGCCGGGCGAGTTCGTCGCCATCGACGAGAACGGACTGCGAACCTCCCGATTCGCGGAAGCGAAGCCCAAGGGCTGTGTCTTCGAGTACGTGTACCTGGCCCGCCCGGACACCGACATCGCCGGCCGGAACGTCTACCTCTCCCGCGTCGAGATGGGCCGCCGTCTCGCCAAGGAAGCTCCGGTAGAGGCCGATCTGGTCATAGCGACTCCGGAATCGGGCACGCCCGCCGCGATCGGTTACGCGGAGGCTTCGGGCATCCCGTTCGGTGCCGGTCTGGTGAAGAACGCGTACGTCGGCCGGACCTTCATCCAGCCTTCACAGACCATCCGCCAGCTGGGCATCAGGCTGAAGCTGAATCCCCTCAAGGAAGTCATCAAGGGCAAGCGTCTGGTCGTCGTCGACGACTCGATCGTGCGCGGCAACACCCAGCGCGCCCTGGTCCGGATGCTCCGTGAGGCGGGCGCGGCCGAGATCCACATCCGGATCTCCTCGCCGCCCGTGAAGTGGCCCTGCTTCTTCGGCATCGACTTCGCGACCCGCGCGGAGCTGATCGCCAACGGCATGTCGATCGAGGAGATCGGTACGTCCCTGGGCGCCGACTCCCTCTCGTACATCTCCATCGACGGCATGATCGAGGCCACCACCATCGACAAGCCGAACCTCTGCCGTGCCTGCTTCGACGGCGAGTACCCGATGGACCTCCCGGACCCCGAGCTGCTCGGCAAGCAGCTCCTGGAGACCGAGCTGGCCGCAGGTCCCGCGTCCGCCGCGGCCGACGCGATCCGTCGCCCGTAGAGCCTCGCCAAGCCCCGTCAGACCTCGCAGCAACACCGCTGTACGACACGAAAGTTCTCACCGTCATGTCTGAGACAACTGGTGCCAGCTACGCAGCCGCGGGCGTCGACATCGAAGCGGGCGACCGCGCCGTCGAACTGATGAAGGAGTGGGTGAAGAAGACGCAGCGCCCCGAGGTCCTCGGTGGCCTCGGCGGTTTCGCCGGCCTCTTCGACGCCTCCGCCCTCAAGCGGTACGAGCGCCCGCTGCTCGCCTCCGCCACGGACGGCGTCGGCACGAAGGTCGACCTCGCCCGGCAGCTCGGCGTGTACGACACCATCGGCCACGACCTGGTCGCGATGGTCATGGACGACATCGTGGTGTGCGGTGCCGAGCCGCTCTTCATGACCGACTACATCTGCGTGGGCAAGGTCCACCCGGAGCGCGTGGCGGCCATCGTGAAGGGCATCGCCGAGGGCTGTGTCCTCGCGGGCTGCGCCCTGGTCGGCGGCGAGACGGCCGAACACCCCGGTCTGCTGGGCCCGGACGACTTCGACGTCGCCGGCGCCGGTACGGGCGTGGTGGAGGCCGACCGGCTGCTCGGCGCGGATCGTATCCGTACGGGTGACGCGGTGATCGCCATGGCGTCCTCCGGCCTTCACTCGAACGGGTACTCACTGGTCCGGCACGTCCTGTTCGACCGCGGGAACCTGAAGCTCGACCAGCACGTCGAGGAGTTCGGCCGCACCCTCGGCGAGGAGCTCCTGGAGCCCACCAAGATCTACTCGCTGGACTGTCTGGCGCTGACTCGTACGACCGACGTGCACGCCTACTCGCACATCACGGGCGGCGGCCTCGCGGCCAACCTCGCCCGGGTGATCCCGGACGGCCTGCACGCGACCGTGGACCGCGCCACCTGGACCCCGGCCCCGGTCTTCGACCTCGTCGGCACCACCGGCCGGGTCGAGCGCCTGGAACTCGAAAAGACGCTGAACATGGGCGTGGGCATGATCGCGATCGTCCCCCAGGACTCCGCGGACGCCGCCCTCACCACCCTGGCGGACCGAGGAGTGGAAGCCTGGGTGGCAGGTGAGATCACGGACAGGGGCACCCACGAGACGGGCGCGGAACTGACCGGCGACTACGCGGCCAGGTAGCCCCGTACGGGGCGCCCACAGGGGCGCCCTTCAGGGCAGCCCCGCAAGGGGCGCGGGGCTGTGACATGTGCGGCTCCGCCGCGGGGCGCGACCAGCCACGACGAACCTGCAGCCGACCAGCCCACAGCAAGTACTCCCAGTCAACCCGCAGAGCGACATGCACAAAACCCGGTCCGGCAATCAACCCCGGACCGGGTGAAGCGCAGCTAGAACGACGAGCGCAGCTGGTACGTCAAGCCCCGCGGCGTTGCGACGCAGGACCGGACTCATCGTCCTCGTCCTCGTCGTCGTTGTAGAGATCCGCGTACTGGGAGTACGGGTCGTCTTCCTCGTCGTCGTCCTCGAACGGCTCGCCATTCGGCGGCTGTTGCGAAGTCGAAGCGCCCAGCTCATTGGCCAGACGCGACAGATCAGTCCCGCCGCTGCTGTACTTCAGCTGGCGGGCGACCTTCGTCTGCTTGGCCTTTGCCCGGCCGCGCCCCATGGCTCGACCCCCTCGGATACGGGGCTCGACGGCCCCAGAGTCTTGACACGCGTTCATGATCTGGAACGGGCTCTCCGTGGAGAGACCGGTCCGTAGGGCTTCCACGGTACCTGAGCCCACGCCCATACGGTACGTCGCCCGCAGGAAGCTCGTGTGCACAGGACCTGCGAGGTGCCCTGTCCTCGCTGGTCAACCGCGATTTTAACCTCTTCTTGGCGAGCGACCCGCCGACGAACGTGAGAGTTCTCTCCAACACCCGCCGACGGGACCCCGCGGGGCCGTGCGCACAGCCTTCCGAACGGCTGCCGAACAGCCCCCGAACATCAGGGGCGGCGGGCCTCCGCCATGCGGTGCTCGGCGATCCGGTCGGCCGCGGCGGCCGGCGGAATCCCGTCCTCCTTCGCACGAGCGAATATGGCCAGCGTGGTGTCGAAGATCTTCGCGGCCTTCTCCTTGCACCGGTCGAAGTCGAAGCCGTGGAGCTCGTCGGCGACCTGGATGACCCCGCCGGCGTTCACCACGTAGTCCGGCGCGTAGAGGATCCCGCGGTCGGAGAGGTCCTTCTCCACACCCGGGTGCTCCAGCTGATTGTTGGCCGCGCCGCAGACGATCCTGGCGGTGAGCACCGGCACGGAGTCGTCGTTCAGGGCGCCGCCGAGCGCGCAGGGGGCGTAGATGTCGAGCCCCTCGGTCCGGATCAGCCGCTCGGTGTCCGGGGCGATCTGCACGGCGGGATGCTTGTCGGCGATGCGGCCCACGGCGTCCTGGCGGACGTCGGCGATCACGACCCGGGCGCCGTCCTCCAGCAGATGCTCCACCAGGTGGCGGCCGACCTTGCCGACGCCCGCGACGCCGACCGTGCGGCCGCGCAGCGACGGGTCGCCCCACAGGTGCTGGGCGGAGGCCCGCATGCCCTGGAAGACGCCGAAGGCCGTCAGGACGGACGAGTCGCCCGCGCCGCCGTTCTCGGGGGAGCGCCCGGTGGTCCAGCGGCACTCGCGCGCGACGACGTCCATGTCGGCCACGTAGGTGCCGACGTCGCAGGCGGTCACGTACCGCCCGCCGAGCGAGGCGACGAACCGGCCGTACGCGAGGAGCAGGTCCTCGGTCTTGATCTGCTCGGGGTCACCGATGATCACGGCCTTGCCGCCGCCGTGGTCGAGCCCGGCCATGGCGTTCTTGTACGACATCCCGCGGGCGAGGTTCAGCGCGTCGGCGACGGCCGCGGCCTCGCTCTCGTACGGGTAGAAACGGGTGCCGCCGAGGGACGGGCCCAGGGCGGTGGAGTGGATGGCGATGACGGCCTTGAGGCCGGTGGCGCGGTCCTGACAGAGCACGACCTGCTCATGGCCGCCCTGATCCGACCGGAACAGGGTGTGCAGTACGTCGTCAGGGCTGCCGGTTACGTCGGTCACTGTGGTGACTCCCAGGTAAAGAGCGGCGGGTCGGGGCGGCCCTCGTACGGGTGGCGGGGGTCCGTGTGGCACGAGATTAGAGCCTGTGCGGGACCGCCATCGGCCCAGTGGTCAGGATCACCCCCGGCCGGAGTACGGTCACGGGCGGGCGTGGGACGATTTGCAGGGGTTTCCCGCGTGTCCGCGTACCCGGTGCGCGGTTTTCCACCGGGTCGGCTGGGGAGGGAGCAAGCGTGCCCAAGGTGACCTCGTTGATCGTCCCGTACGCGTCCTATCTCCGGGTGTACGAACCGCTCGCGGCCTTCCCGGAACCGGAGCGCGGCCACTGGTACCGCTACGCGCGCCGGCCGGAACGTCCCTCGTACCAGGACGAACTCCGCCGCTCGCTGGCCGACTTGCTGCCCGTGCCGCCGATGGCCGTGCCGGTGCAGGAGAGCGGTGACGCGTTCGTCGCGGAGGTGGACGGCGTGCTGTGCGTGTGCCCCTGGCGGACCCGGCTGCGCGGCTGGGAGGCCCTGGGCGACCTGGCGGAGGAACTGCCGGCCCCCGTCCTGGACGCGGCGCTCCCCGAGCTCGTACGCCGTCAGGCCGCCCAGGACTACGAGCGCTGGCTGACCCGCAACCCCGACGCCCGGCCCTGGATCCGCACCTCGACCTGGCAAATCCCGCTGCACTGGTTCGTACTCGTCTCCGACGAGGAGCGCGAGTACGACAAGGGCGCCGGGTCCGGGGGCGGTTCGCGGGCCGGGCAGGACGCGCCCGTGCTCCGCTACCGCACACCGATGGTGCAGGCGCGGCGCCGGGTGGCGCGGGCCCTGCGGACGCTGCGGGACACCCTCGACGAGGGGCCGCTCATCGACGGCCTGGTGGACGTGGGGCGTTGGCTGGAGGAGTTCCATCCGCGCTCGCTGGTGGAGCTGGACTACGGCGGCCTCGTCCACGTGCTGCCCGCGGGGGAACTCGACGGCGACCACTCCGCCGCCGATGTCGCCGAGGGCATCGAGGCGTTGCGCACGGGCGACGGGCCCGGCGCGGGGGAGGCATACGGTCGGCTCGTGGAGCGGTGGCGTTCGGTACGGGACCGGCGCTCGGCGAACTGAGGGGCGCGCGGAGGCTCTTCGGCGCGCCGGTTCCTGTGCGTCACGGAGCCTGACAGGACGTAAGTCCCGATCCGGGTCGTACGGGGTAAGCGTGACGGACAGCACTAACACGGACCTTGCGCCCAACGGCCCTCCTCATGCCAAAATAGGACAAGGAGTCCGGGGAGGGCTCTCTCTGCCCACGTTTGGGTGGAATCTTGGCATTGCGCTGCAGGGGGGTCCCGTGACTCCTGATCGTCCTGTGACTGATCGTCACAGTGGCGTGACTGTCCGCTATGGCATGGTCCATCGGCTTCCGTCGCTGATGAACACCTGGGAGGGCAATTCCATCGGTTTGGCCGACGTGGCTGGACGGATGGTGTAGTTGTAGTGCCGAGGACAAGCCGTTCGTCCTATAACCGACTCGACCCGCATCCGCCATTTCGGGCAACGCGGGTCAAGGTGCAGAATTTAGAGGAAAGAACCGAGAACGATCGGTTCTCCCGAGGAGGCCGCTCATGACCGCTCGCACCCCTGATGCCGAGCCGCTGCTGACCCCGGCTGAGGTCGCCACGATGTTCCGCGTGGACCCTAAGACGGTCACGCGGTGGGCGAAGGCCGGCAAGCTCACGTCGATCCGCACGCTGGGTGGGCATCGCCGTTACCGCGAAGCAGAGGTACGTGCTCTGCTCGCGGGCATCCCGCAGCAGCGCAGCGAAGCCTGAACAACAACTGCATAGCCACATAGCAGGGTATTTCGGCAGGTCCCCCAACTTGTCGGCAGGGCCCTGACGCAAGTACCGCTTCATGTGTCACCCAAGCACCACCCAAGTACCAAGCGACGCGGATCCCGCCCCAACGGGGTCCCCGCCCGAGCAAGAACCACAAGCACTGTGGGTGCGTCGTAGATCGCGCTGGACTCCGCCGGGTCCAGCGCGATCTTTTTTGTGCGCTGGTCATGGGGTGTGCGCGCTTACAGGGTCGGTCTGTGAGTGGCCTTGTCGCAGTCTGGGCGAGGCTGTCGGATCGGCTGTGAGTCCCCCTGGGGCTCGGTGCAATTGCACATATTAAATTGACCAGTTGTAGGTGGGGGGTAAGTTCCGCCGGTTTGAAAACTTATGCGGTGACACCCGTCACATGCCGTGGTCCTTGTTGCGCGTGGCATACCTGCGCTAATGGGGGACTCGCTCATCTGGGGCCGTGCGATGGGTAGTTGATGCGCGGCCTTCGCTCGGGCGGGCGATCACGCGGACGCGCTCGCGGGCGATCGCGCGGCCGTTCACGCCGGGGAGGGGTCGTCGTCCTCCGGGGGGCCGTCCAGGTCCTCGGGGCCGGCCTCCGAGGCCAGGCGCAGGAGGCGGTGGCAGATGGGGCAGTGCCTCGTCCGGTGGCGGTGGCCGGAGGCGGCCGACAGGTGGGCGCGGAGCAGGGCTCGCGTCTCATGCCGAGCGGTCGCCGCCATGGTCACCTCCGGTGGGGTCTGGGGCTTTGGTTTCTAGGTACTTCGGGAATGTGACGGCGTCAAGGGCGTGTGGTTGGCGGGTGGGGTTGGAGGGGGGTGTGGGGGTGGTGTTGGGATCTGTGGCGGTGATTGGGGTGCGGTGGGGTGTCGGGGGCGGGCCGGTGGGGGGTGTTGCGCAGTTCCCCGCGCCCCTGGGGGTGGGGGGTGCCGTGGAGTGTTGGCTGCGGGTCGGTGGGGGTTGGCCGCGCCGTTCCTCGCGCCCCTAAGGCAAAGGGCTGCGCCGTTCCCCGTGCCCCTGAAAGGCCCCTGAATGTCCCCGGAGGGGCCCTCGGGGGGGGCGGGCGCATGAAGAAGGCCCCGCTTCCGTTGCCGGATGCGGGGCCTTCTTTTTCTTCTTCTGCGGTCCTGACGGGATTTGAACCCGCGGCCTCCACCTTGACAGGGTGGCGAGCACTCCAAACTGCTCCACAGGACCTTGTTTCGCAGTGCGATCTTGCGTTGCGCTGCGAGACAAGACTGTACAGGAGGGTTGGCCCCCCGGGCGAACTCACCCGGTGTGCGGACGCCGTTACGGTGCGGCCGCGTCGATCGCCTTCACGATGCGCTTGTCGGAGACCGGATACGCCGTGCCCAGCGCGTGCGCGAAGTAGCTGACGCGCAGCTCCTCGATCATCCAGCGGATGTCCCGGACGGAGGAGGGGACGGGACGGCCCTGCGGCAACTGCTCCAGCAGCCAGGCGTACTCGTCCTGCATCTCGTAGACCTTCTCCATCCGGCTGGTGTCCCGCTGCGCGTTCGTCGGCATCTGCTGCAGCCGGCGGTCCGCGGCGACCAGATAGCGCATCAGGTCCGGCAGCCGCCGCAGACCCGTCGCCGTGACGAAGCCGGGCCGCACGAGGGCGTCCAGCTGCGTCCGTACGTCCGTCAGGTTGGCGAGCAGCACAGGGCTGCGTACGCCCTTCAGACGGCGCTCACAGGCCTGCCAGGCGGCCAGCACCTGTTCGACCTGGCCGACCGTGCGGACCGTCGTGTCGACGATCTCCGCGCGCACCTTGTCGTACAGCTTCCGGTAGGACTCCTCGTCCCAGGCCGGCCCTCCGAAGTCGCCGATCAGCTTGTCGGCGGCGGCCATCGCGCAGTCGTCGAACAGGGCCTGGATCGACCCGTGCGGATTCGCGGACAGGGCCAGCTTCTGGGCGTTGGTGAGCTTGTCCGACGCGAACTTCGCCGGATTCACCGGGATGTTGCGCAGGATGAGCCGCCGCGTGCCCTTCCACATCGCCTGCTGCTGCTCGGCCTCGGTGTCGAAGAGGCGTACGGAGACGGTGTTGGCCGCCGGGCCGTCGTCGACGAGCGCCGGGTACGCCTTCACCGGCTGGCCCGCCCTGCGCGTCTCGAAGAGACGGGTGAGGGAGCCGATGGTCCAGTCGGTCAGCCCCGTGCGTTCCAGGGACTCCCCGCCCTGCCGCTCGGCCGTCGCCGCCACGGCCTTGGAGATCGCCTGGCGGGCCTTCGGCCTCAGCCGGACCTTCAGGGCCTCCAGGTCCTTGTCCTCGGCCAGCTTGCGCCGCCGCTCGTCGACGATCCGGAAGGTGATCTTCAGGTGGTCGTCGAGTCGGGACCAGTCGAAGTCGTCGGCGGTGAGCGGCACTCCGACCATGCGCTTCAGCTCGCGCGCCATCGTCACGGTCAGGGGCTCCTGCAGGGGCACCGCCCGCTCCAGGAACCGCTGCGCGAAGTTGGGCGCGGGCACGTAGTTGCGGCGGATGGGCTTGGGGAGGGAACGGATCAGCTCGGTGACGACCTGCTCGCGCAGCCCCGGGATCTGCCACTCGAAGCCCTCGTCGGTGACCTGGTTCAGCACCTGCAGCGGCACGTGGACGGTCACGCCGTCCGCGTCGGCGCCCGGCTCGAACTGGTACGTGACGGGGAACTTCAGCCGCCCCTGCCGCCACGAGTCCGGATAGTCGTCCTTGGTGACCGCCCCGGCCGTCTCCCGGATGAGCATCGACCGCTCGAAGTCGAGGAGTTCGGGCTCCTCCTGCCGCTTGTGCTTCCACCAGGAGTCGAAGTGCGCGCCGGACACGACATGGGCGGGCACCCGCTCCTCGTAGAAGTCGAAGAGCGTGTCGTCGTCGACCAGGATGTCCCGGCGCCGCGCCCGGTGCTCCAGCTCCTCGACCTCGGTGAGGAGCCGCCGGTTGTCGGAGAAGAACTTGTGGTGCGTACGCCAGTCGCCCTCGACGAGTGCGTTGCGGATGAAGAGCTCGCGGCTGATCTCGGGGTCGATGCGCCCGTAGTTGACCTTCCGCTGGGCGACGATCGGCACCCCGTACAGCGTGACCTTCTCGTACGCCATCACCGCCGCCTGGTCCTTCTCCCAGTGCGGTTCGCTGTACGTGCGCTTCAGCAGGTGTTCGGCGAGCGGTTCGATCCACTCGGGCTCGATCCTCGCGTTGACGCGGGCCCACAGCCGGGACGTCTCGACGAGTTCGGCGGACATCACGAAGCGCGGGGGCTTCTTGAAGAGGGCCGAGCCGGGGAAGATCGCGAACTTGGCGTTGCGGGCGCCCACGTAGTCGTTCTTCGAACTGCTCCTGCCGTCCTTCCCGCCGTCCTTGCCGCCCTCCTTCCCGGTCTCCTTCACGTCCTTCATACCGATGTGGGAGAGCAGACCCGCCAGCAGGGAGAGATGGACGTGCTGCTCGGGCGCGTCGTCCTCGTTCAGATGGATGCCCATCTGCTTGGCGACGGTCCGCAGCTGCGTATAGATGTCCTGCCACTCGCGGATGCGCAGGAAGTTCAGGTACTCCTGCTTGCACATGCGACGGAACGAGGACGAGCCGCGCTCCTTCTGCTGCTCGCGCACGTACCGCCAGAGGTTGAGGTACGCGAGGAAGTCGGACGTCTCGTCCCTGAAGCGGGCGTGCTGCTGGTCGGCCTGCGTCTGCTTCTCGGACGGCCGCTCGCGCGGGTCCTGGATGGAGAGCGCGGCGGCGATCACCATGACCTCGCGCACGCAGCCGTTCTTGTCGGCCTCCAGGACCATGCGGGCCAGCCGCGGGTCGACGGGGAGCTGGGCGAGCTTGCGGCCGGTGTCGGTGAGCCGCTTGCGCGGGTCCTTCTCCGTCGGGTCGAGGGCGTTCAGTTCCTGGAGGAGCTGGACGCCGTCGCGGATGTTGCGGTGGTCCGGCGGGTCGATGAAGGGGAACTTCTCGATCTCGCCGAGCCCGGCCGCGGTCATCTGGAGGATGACGGACGCCAGGTTCGTACGGAGGATCTCGGCGTCGGTGAACTCCGGGCGGGCGAGGAAGTCGTCCTCGGAGTACAGCCGGATGCAGATGCCGTCGCTCGTACGGCCGCAGCGGCCCTTGCGCTGGTTGGCGCTGGCCTGCGAGATCGCCTCGATGGGCAGCCGCTGGACCTTGGTGCGGTGGCTGTACCTGGAGATACGGGCGTTGCCCGGGTCGATCACGTACTTGATGCCCGGGACGGTGAGGGAGGTCTCGGCGACGTTGGTCGCCAGAACGATCCTGCGCCCCGTGTGCTGCTGGAAGACGCGGTGCTGTTCGGCGTGCGAGAGGCGCGCGTAGAGGGGGAGCACCTCGGTGAATCTGTACTTCCTCTTCTCCAGCGCGTCCGCGGTGTCGCGGATCTCCCGCTCCCCGGAGAGGAAGACGAGGATGTCGCCCTTGCCCTCGCCCTGCAGCTCCTCGACGGCGTCGCAGATCGCGGTGATCTGGTCGCGGTCGGCGTCGTCGCCGTCCTCTTCGAGGAGCGGGCGGTAGCGCACCTCGACGGGGTACGTGCGTCCGCTGACCTCGACGATCGGCGCGTCCCCGAAGTGTCTGGAGAACCGCTCCGGGTCGATGGTCGCGGAGGTGATGACGACCTTCAGGTCCGGCCGCTTCGGGAGCAGCTGGGCCAGATAGCCGAGCAGGAAGTCGATGTTCAGGGACCGCTCGTGGGCCTCGTCGATGATGATCGTGTCGTACGCGCGCAGCTCGCGGTCCGTCTGGACCTCGGCGAGCAGGATGCCGTCCGTCATCAGTTTGACGAAGGTGGCCTCCGGGCTGACCTGGTCGGTGAAGCGGACCTTCCAGCCGACGGCCTCGCCCAGCGGGGTGTCCAGCTCGTCGGCGACCCGCTCCGCGACGGTACGGGCGGCGATCCGGCGGGGCTGGGTGTGCCCGATCATGCCGCGGACACCGCGGCCCAGCTCCAGACAGATCTTGGGGATCTGCGTCGTCTTGCCGGAGCCGGTCTCGCCCGCGACGATGACGACCTGGTGATCACGGATGGCGTCCGCGATCACGTCCTTCTTCTGGCTGACCGGCAGCTGCTCGGGGTACGAGACGGTGGGCACGCGGCCGCGCCGCTCGGCCATGCGGGTCTCGGCCCTCGCCACCTCCGTCTCGATCTCGGCGGTGACGGCGGCGCGGGCCTCTGGCTTGCGGATCCGGCGCGCGCCTTCGAGCCTGCGCCCGAGCCGGTGCGCGTCGCGCAGTGACAGCTCGGCCAGACGGGAGGCGAGATCGCCGAGGGCGGGGGCAGGATGCGTAGACATACGCGGTCCAGGATCTCACCTCGGGGAAACGTGGGGCGAACGCTTTTGCGCGGGGGCCTGTCCGGCAGGCAGGGCTCCGAGGCCGGTTGAGGTGACCGTCGCAGAGAAATATCCTTTATGCGCCTTTAGCGTGGGCGTATGTCCGAGATGCCGCACGGTGCCCATGGCAGACCGCCCACGCGGCGCGAACGCTGGGCCTCCTTCAAGGAGTCCCCCTTCCTTCCCGCGTCGGTGCTGGTGCTGATCCTCGCCGCGGCGGCGGGCCTCTTCGCGGGTTCGTACACGTACTCCATGGCGAACCCGACCCCGCGCCATGTGCCGACCGCGATCGTGGGCTCGTACGAGGAGGGGCGGGGCAAGGCGTTCCTCGCCGGGATGGAGAAGGCGCTCGACGCCTCCCTGAAGATCCACGCGTACGACAGCCGTGCGGCGGCCGTCCAGGCGGTGAACGACCAGAAGGTCTTCGCGATCCTCGATACGCGGGACAACGGCAGGGCGGTGGTCCTCGACGTCTCCGGGGCGTCCGGAGCATCGGTCGCGGAACTGCTGGAACAGGCGGCGCCGGCCGTCGGCAAGGCCACGGGGGTGGCGGTCACGGTCCGGGACATCAAGCCGCTCCAGGAGGGCGATCCACGGGGCCTCGCCATCTTCTACATCTCCCTGGCGGCCGTCATCATCGGCTTCATCGGGGCGATCCAGCTCAGCGTGCACGCGCGGGGGCTGAACCCGGTCGAACGCATCGCGTTCACCGCCGCGTACGCCCTGCTCGGCGGTTTCGTGATCGTGGTGGCGGTCGACTGGATCCTCGGCGCCCTGAAGCTGCCGTTCGTCGAGTCCTGGCTGATCCTCGCGCTGACCATGTTCACGTCCGGCATGGTCTTCACGATGTTCAACACCCTGTTCGGGCGCTGGGCGATGCTGCCCACCTGGGGGCTGATGGTCATGCTCGGCAACCCCTCCTCGGGCGGCGCGGTCTCCTGGCCCCTGCTGCCGTCCCCGCTCGGCGTCATCGGCCGCTGGCTCCCGCCCGGCGGCTCGGTCAACGCCCAGCACACGGCGGTGTACTTCGCCGGCCACCAGCACATCTTCCCGTTCCTGGTCCTGACCGGCTGGGCCCTGGTCAGCTGCGCGGTCTTCTGGACCTGGCGCCACCGCCACCCAGGAGGCCGGGAACCGCACCCGGCCCACGCGGCGGGCACCCCACCCCCGGAATCCTCGGGGGCGGGCGCGGCGGCCTGACGGCGTCACGGGAACCTACGAGACGAGCCACCGAAGCCACATGGCCCCCCGGGGCCTGCGCCATGTGGCCGGCGCCGGCTCGTTCGGCTGCGGGCCGGTGGGGGCTGGTCGCGCAGTTCCCCGCGCCCCTGAATGGCGCCAGGGCTCGTCCAGTTGATCCCGTGCCCCTGCAAGACGCCGGGCGCAAGGCTCAGGCCGCCGCCCCGAACGGGGCCCCGCCCACGCGGCGGCGGCCCGCGTGGCGCGCCGGCGCTTTTGAGGGGCGCGGGGAACTGCGCGGCCAACCCCCACGGACCCGCAGCCGAAGGACCCGCCGGCCGGCCGCAGGGCAAAAGCCCGGGTCACGGCGAAGGCCCCGTCCATCTGGACGGGGCCTTCGAGAAGTGGCTGGGGCCGGGATCGAACCGGCGACCTATCGCTTTTCAGGCGATCGCTCGTACCAACTGAGCTACCCAGCCACGCAGTTCACCGAAGTGATCTGCAAGCGGTCCTGACGGGATTTGAACCCGCGGCCTCCACCTTGACAGGGTGGCGAGCACTCCAAACTGCTCCACAGGACCAAGCTTTGTGCGCGAGCGAGCGAACTCAGTCTCGCACACGGTATTGCGTGCCCCCAACGGGATTCGAACCCGTGCTACCGCCTTGAAAGGGCGGCGTCCTAGGCCGCTAGACGATGAGGGCTATCGGCCCACCTGGGCGCTTCGCAGCGCGTCGGGGACGTGAGAAGCATATGGGATGTCGGGAGGGATCGCCAAAACGGTTTACGGGGTGGGGGTGGAAGGGGGCGTGGAGGCGGGCGCGCCGGGCTGGTTCTCCTTCGGGAGATGGCGGCTGACCTCGGCCGTCGTCAGTCCGAGGCCGCCCAGTTTGATCTCGTCCCAGGCCTGGAGCCGCCGGGTGTCGCGGTCCAGGTAGAGGATCGACGTCTCGATCGGCGCGGGGTCGTCGCCCTCCAGCGCACGCAGCCCGCCTCCGCCGGTGGAGCCCTCGATGCGCAGCCGCGTGCCGTACTTCATGACCTCCATCTCCTGGTGGTGGACATGGCCGGCCAGCACCAGCGGCACGTCCCCGTCCGTCTCGCGCGCGGCCGTCGGGTTGTGCGCGACCGCGATGTCGACCGGGGTCCCGGCCGCTTCCTGGTCGCGGAGGGAGGAGGCGAGGCGGGCACCCGCCAGTACCTCCGACTGGCCGGCGCCGCCCACCCCGGCCGAGCGGTCCGGGGTGAACTGCGGGTCGCCGATCCCCGCGAAGCGCAGGCCGGCGACGGAGGCCGCCCTGCCGTCGTCGAGGACGTGCACGTTCTTCATGCGCTTCAGATAGTCCTGGGTGACCCGCCCGTCGTGGTTGCCGCGCACCCACACGTACGGGGCGCCGAGGTCGGCGACCGGGTCGAGGAAGCCGTTCTCCGCCGCCGTCCCGTGGTCCATCGTGTCCCCGGAGTCGATGATGACATCGATCTTGTACTGCTTCACCAGCGACGCGATGATCTTCCAGCTCGCCGGGTTGAGATGGATGTCGGAGACGTGCAGGACCCGGATCGTGGAGGGGTCCGGCGCGTACGCGGGCAGCGTGGACGTGACGTCGTACAGCTTCGTCACGTTCGTCACCAGGCGGGCCAGTTCCTTCTGGTAGACGTCGAACTCGCTGACGATGCTGCGGGCGTTGCCGACGACCGAGGGCGCGGAGGAGAGCAGGCCCGAGAACTTCGGCTCCAGGACCGACTTGGGGTTCCAGGTGGCGAAGGCCGTCGCCCCGCAGGCGGCCAGCAGGGTCAGCGCCAGGCCGCCCGCCGCGAGGGCCCGGCGCGGACGGCGGTAGACGGCGAGGCCCAGTCCGGTCGCACCGGCGACCACGGCGACACAGGACCGTACGGCCAGGTCGAGCGTGCCGGCGCCGACGTCCTCGGCGACCTCGTCCTGGAGGCCGGAGAGCCGTTCCGGATGGTCGACGAGGGCCTGCGAGCGGACCGGGTCGAGCTGGTCGACGTCCACGTCGAGCCGCAGGGGAGCGGTGTGGCTGCGCAGTTCGAGGGCGCCGAGCGGCGAGACGTTGATCTTCGTCCCGCCGGTGAGGGAGGGGCGCAGGGTCATCGTGGTGTCCATGGGGCCGACCTGCGCCCGGACGTTCCCGACGACCAGCAGACCGAGCCACGCGCCGAGCAGCACGACGGCGACGAGCCCGAGAGCCCGGGTGTACGGGTGCGGTTGATGGACGAGTTCGACGGCGGGCTGGGAACGGCGTGAGCGGTAGTGCCGTACGAGGATGCGGGGAGCCTTCCGTACGCGGAGCAGAGCGGCGGCAGCGGGGACGCGGGCCATTGGGCCCGTATGCCCAAGGGGCGGGGCGGGTATGCGGCTTCCGTCCCGGTGACCTCCGCGGCTCCGGCAGGCGGCAGGCCTGGCGTCCGGGCGTCCGTACCGGACAATGGTCTTGTGCTGGAGATGACGCGCGAGGAGTTCGAGGAACAGGTCGCCGAGGCGCTGGACCGGATCCCGCCGGAGCTGACGCGGTTGATGGACAACGTGGCGGTGTTCGTCGAGGACGAACCGCCCGCCGACGATCCCGAGCTGCTCGGGCTCTACGAGGGGACGCCGCTGACCGATCGCGGTGAGTGGTACGCCGGGGTGCTGCCGGACCGGATCACGATCTACCGGGGGCCCACGCTGCGGATGTGCGGGACGCGCGAGGAGGTGGTGGCCGAGACCGAGGTGACGGTGGTGCACGAGATCGCCCACCACTTCGGCATCGACGACGCGCGCCTGCACGCCCTCGGATACGGCTGACGTCCGCCCTTGGACACGGCCGACGTACGGCCGCCGGACCCGGCTGATGTACGGCCTCCGGGTGTGGTCGGCGTCCGGCGTCCGGACACGGTCGCATCCGGCCCCGTGCGCACGGGGCGCGTACGGCCGCGTGTCCTCTTGCGGGCGGCGGGAGTTGGGCAGGGGGACTCCTCATACCTATCCCCGCGCTCCCGGCTCCGTCCGGACAGGAGGGGACCCCATCCGGAGGTAGCTGCCCGTGCGCGCCATGTACGTACCCGTCCGTCTGGCCGCCGCGGCCCTGGCAGTCGCCGCCTCCGCGGGCTGCATGAGCGTGGGCGACGACGAGGGGGGCAGCCGGGTCAGGCCCTCCCACTCGGCGGGGCAGCGGGGCGGCGAGGAACCCGACGGGGGGTCCGCGGCGGGCCGCGGCGACTCCGGCTATCACGGGGCGAGTGACGGAAAACACGCCAGGGCGAAGCCGGGCAGGTCCGCGTCCGGGTCGGCGTCGCCGTCGGCGGGGGAGAGCGGATCGGCCGCGCCGAAGAAGCCGGTCAAGGGTGACGGCGGCGGGAAGAAGCCCAGGCCAGGGGTGCCTTCGCCGACGAAGGAGCAGCCCACGCCGACGCGTCAGGACCCGGAGCCGACGCCTCCCAAGGAGACCCCGCCGCCGTCCCCGGACCCGACGACCGCCGAGCCGTCGTCCTCGGCGCACCCGGAGCCGGAACCGCAGCTCGTCCAGCGTCGGGAACCGGCGCCCCAGGCCGGGATCCAGGCGTGAGCGGCGCCCCGGGCCGACCGGATCCAGGACCGGCATCCCGGGCCGAAATCCCGGGCCGGAATCCAGGACCGGGATTCAGGACCGGGATTCAGGACCGAGCGGCGTCCGGCGGCTTCGGCGGCAGGGTCCGGACCGGCCGGCGTGAGGGCGTCGCGCGGGCCTCTGACCTGGATATTCGACCCCGGTTTGCCTTGAGCGGCACAGGGTGCGTATGGTAGTAGATCGTTTGATCCCATCGCCCGGCGCCATCACAGAGCGCCGCGTGGCGCGTACTCTCCCTTGCCGTGGCTGACCGCATTGAGGCGGTCGTTTGCGAAATCACGGAGTTGACGGGCGCGTGCCGAAGAGACTCCGGAAGGTTTCGCATTCGCATGTCCATTTCCAGTACTGATCACGTCGTCGTGCCCGAGAACGAGGCGCCCCTTGCGCCCGAGAACCTGGCACCCGAGGTGACCGAAGAGACCGCGGCCCCCGAGATTTCCGCGGCTCCCGAGACCCCTGAGGTCACGTTCAGCGACCTCGGTCTCCCCGAGGGCGTCGTGCGCAAGCTCGCCCAGAACGGTGTGACCAGCCCCTTCCCGATCCAGGCCGCGACCATCCCGGACGCCCTGGCCGGCAAGGACATCCTCGGCCGCGGCCGTACCGGCTCCGGCAAGACCCTCTCCTTCGGCCTGCCGCTGCTCACGCAGCTCTCCGGCGGCCACACCGAGAAGAAGAAGCCCCGCGGCATCATCCTCACGCCGACCCGTGAGCTCGCGATGCAGGTCGCGGACGCCCTCCAGCCGTACGGCGACGTGCTCGGCCTCAAGATGAAGGTCGTCTGCGGCGGTACGTCGATGGGCAACCAGATCTACGCCCTGGAGCGCGGCGTCGACGTCCTCGTCGCCACCCCGGGCCGACTGCGCGACATCATCAACCGCGGCGCCTGCTCCCTGGAGAACGTCCAGGTGGCCGTGCTCGACGAGGCCGACCAGATGTCGGACCTGGGCTTCCTGCCCGAGGTCACCGAGCTGCTCGACCAGATCCCCGGCGGCGGCCAGCGCATGCTGTTCTCGGCCACGATGGAGAACGAGATCTCCACGCTGGTCAAGCGCTACCTCACCAACCCGGTGACGCACGAGGTCGACAGCGCCCAGGGCAACGTCACGACGATGTCCCACCACATCCTCATCGTGAAGCCCAAGGACAAGGCGCCGGTCACCGCCGCGATCGCCTCCCGCAAGGGCCGCACGATCATCTTCGTCCGCACCCAGCTGGGCGCCGACCGTATCGCCGAGCAGCTGTGCGACTCGGGCGTGAAGGCCGACGCGCTGCACGGCGGCATGACGCAGGGCGCCCGTACGCGCGTTCTCGAAGACTTCAAGAAGGGCTACGTCAACGCGCTCGTCGCGACCGACGTCGCCGCCCGCGGCATCCATGTCGACGGCATCGACCTGGTCCTGAACGTGGACCCCGCCGGTGACCACAAGGACTACCTGCACCGCTCCGGCCGTACGGCCCGTGCGGGGCGCAGCGGCACGGTCGTGTCGCTCTCCCTGCCGCACCAGCGCCGGCAGATCTTCCGTCAGATGGAGGACGCGGGCGTCGACGCCACGCGCCACATC
Source organism: Streptomyces sp. NPDC127119 (assembly GCF_042677425.1). Taxonomy (NCBI): domain Bacteria; kingdom Bacillati; phylum Actinomycetota; class Actinomycetes; order Kitasatosporales; family Streptomycetaceae; genus Streptomyces; species Streptomyces sp. NPDC127119. The sequence goes on from NZ_JBHXTO010000115.1 coordinate 29,086, forward strand.
ATCCAGGGCGGCGCCGCCTTCGACCCGGAGGTCGCGGAGATCACGGGCGCCCGGTCGATGACCGAGGTCCAGGCCGAGTCCGCGGGCAACGCGGCTCAGCAGGCCGAGCGCGAGGTGTCGCAGCTCACGAAGGAGCTGGAGCGCGCGCAGCGGCGTGCCGTCGAGCTGCGCGAGGAGGCCGACCGCCTGGTCGCCCGTTCCGCGCGCGAGCGTGGCGAGGACCCGGAGGCCGCGCTGGCCGAGGCGGCGGCTGTCGTCGAGGCCGCCGCGGTGGCCGTGGCGCAGGAGCCGGTGGCGCAGGCCGCCGAGGTGCGCGACGAGCCGCGTCAGCGCCGTGACGACCGTGGCAACTACGAGCGTCGCGACAACCGTCGTGACGACCGCCCGTCCGGTGGTTTCCGCCGCGACGACCGCGGTGGCGACCGTGGCGGCTTCCGCCGCGACGACCGCCCCTCGGGTGGCTCCGGTGGCGGCTTCAACCGTGACCGCCGTGACGGCGACCGTCCCTCGGGCGGTTTCAACCGTGACCGTCGCGACGACCGCCCGTCGGGTGGCTTCAGCCGTGACCGTCGTGACGAGCGTCCCTCCGGCGGCTTCCGCCGCGACGACGAGCGTGGCGGCCGTTCCTTCGACCGTCGTGACGACCGTCCCTCGGGCGGCTTCCGCCGGGACGACCGTCGTGACGACCGCGGTGGCGACCGTGGCGGCTTCCGCCGCGACGACCGCCCCACGGGCACGGGCTCCTCGGGTGGCGGCTTCAACCGCGACCGCCGTGACGGCGACCGTCCCACCGGCGGTGGCTTCCGCCGCGACGACCGCCCCTCCGGTGGTCACCGTGGCAGCGACCGCCCGTTCAACCGTGACCGGAGCGACCGTCCCACCGGTGGCGGCTTCCGCTCCGGCGGCCACGACCGCCCGTCCGGCCGCCGCGACGACCACCGTGGCGCGGGCTCCGGCTCGGGTTCCGGCTCCACCGGCTCCTCCTTCCGCCGCGACGACAAGCCGCGCTGGAAGCGCAACGGCTGACACCGGCTGACGCCGTAGCGGCAACGTAGTACCCGGCAGCACGCGAAGGGCCCGGACTG
>NZ_JBHXTO010000116.1:0-12080 GCF_042677425.1 Streptomyces sp. NPDC127119
GTTCCCCGCGCCCCTGAAAAGGGGCGCGGGGAACGGCGCAATCTTTTTGCCCTCAGTCCGTCTGGGGCGCAGGCTCGTCCACCAGTGCCGTCTGCATCAGACGCTCGCGGCGGCGGGCGATGTGCAGGGCCCTGCCGGGCGGCAGGTTGCGCGGCTTCGCGTTGCCGAACAGGCGGCCTTCCGTGGGCGGGCAGGACAGCAGGATCGCCGGGTTGTTGGCCTCGTCCAGGCGGCGGATGAGACCGTCGCTGAGACCGCGCCCCGCGCCCATGGCACTGCGCGCGACCACCAGGTGCAGGCCCATCTCGAAGCCGAGCGTCAGATACTCGAACAGCGGCTCCATGGGGCTCTGGAAGGAGCTGCCGGACACCATGTCGTAGTCGTCGACCAGGATGAACAGGCGCGGTCCCGTCCACCAGTCGCACTTGCGCATCCGGCCCGGAGCGATGTCGGCCCCCGGGACGCGGGTCTTCATGGCCCGCGCCGCGCCCTCGATGGTCTCCTTGAGGTTGTCCAGGGAGATGACGTGCCCGATGCGGTACTCCGCGGGGACGGTGTCGATCAGGGTGCGCCGGTAGTCGACCACGATGATCTTCGCCTCGGCGGGCGAGTACCGCGTGGTGATGCCCTCCACGATGCGGCGCAGCAGGTTGGTCTTTCCGCTCTCGGTGTCGCCGACCACCACCAGGTGCGGGGTGCGGCTGAAGTCGTGCCAGACCGGTTCCAGGGCGTCCTGGTCGATACCGAGAGGCAGCCGCATGCCGTCGCCCTCGGTGGACTCGGGCGCCGGGAGTTCGGCGAGCGGAAGCCGGTGCGGCAGCATCCGGACCTGCGGGGCGGGCGCGCCGGGCCAGTGCTTGGCGACCTCCGCGACCAGGTGCCCGACACCGTCGCCGAGGTCTTCGAGGGAGCCGCTGCCGTCCAGGCGGGGCAGCCCGGCCAGGAAGTGCATCTTGGTGTCCGCGGTGATGCCGCGCCCACCGCTGCGCGGCACCGAACGGGCCTTGCGGGTGTCGATCTCGGAGTCCATCGGGTCACCCATCCGCAGTTCGAGGCGGGTGGCGGCCTGGTCGCGGACCTGGGCGGACAGCTCCACCCAGCGGGTGGTGGTGATGAGCAGGTGGATGCCGTAGTTGAGACCGCGGGCGGCCAGCTCGTTGAACTTCTGGATCAGGTCGTCGTAGTCCTGGCGGACCGTCGACCAGCCGTCGACCACCATGAACACGTCGCCGAAGGGCTCGTCGGGGAACTCCCCGGCGGCCCGGCGGCGGCGGTAGGACTGCATGGAGTCGATGGTGTGGTCCACGAAGAACTGCTCGCGCCGGGCGAGCAGCGTCATGACCTCGGCGACCGCCCGGTGCACCCGCTCCGGGTTGAGCCGCGCCGCGACACCGCCGACGTGCGGGAGCGCGGCGAGCTGCGAGAGACCGCCGCCGCCGAAGTCGAGGCAGTAGAACTGGATCTCGGCGGGCGTGTGGGTGAGGGCGAGCGCACCGATCAGCGTGCGCATGAGGGTGGACTTGCCGCTCTGTGAACCACCCGCGATGGCGACATGGCCGCCGGCCCCGGAGAGGTCCACGACCAGGGGGTCGCGGCGCTGGTCGAAGGGCTTGTCCACCAGACCCACCGGAACCCGGAGCCTGCCCGTGCCGGACCAGTTGGCGGCGGTGAGGCCGCGTACCGGATCGGGGGCGAGGCCGGACAGCAGCGCGTCCAGCGGAGTGGGCTCGTCCAGCGGCGGCAGCCACACCTGGTGGGCGGCGGGGCCGGAGTCGCGCAGCCGGTCGAGGGCCACGGCGAGCAGGGTCTCCTCGTCCTCCTCGCTCTCCTCGTTCTCCGGCTCCGGTTCGGGCGCGGCCTCCAGCGTGCGGGGCACCACCCAGCCGCTGGTCCACGGCACCACCTGGCTGGCCACCCGGGCCTGGACCACGGCGCCGGTACGACGCCGGTAGGTGCCCGAGGAGTAGCCGGCCCGGAACCGGGTCAGGGCCTCCACACCGGACTTGAGGTAGCCGTTGCCGGGCGAGGCCGGGAGCTGGTAGGCGTCCGGTACACCCAGCACGCCGCGGCTCTCCATCGCGGAGAACGTACGCAGACCGATGCGGTACGAGAGATGGCTCTCCAACTGGTGCATACGGCCCTCGTCCAGGCGCTGCGAGGCGAGCAGCAGATGAACTCCTAGTGAACGTCCGAGGCGGCCGATCATCACGAACAGGTCCATGAACTCGCGGTGCGTGGAGAGCAGTTCGCTGAACTCGTCGACCACCACGAACAGGCTGGGCAGCGGCGCGAGGTCGGTCCCGGCGGCGCGGGCCCGCTCGTACTCCAGGGCGGAGGTGTAGTTGCCCGCGGAGCGCAGCAGCTCCTGGCGGCGCATGAGTTCGCCGTGCAGGGCGTCCTGCATACGTTCCACCAGGGCGACCTCGTCGGCGAGGTTGGTGATGACGGCGGACGTGTGCGGCAGTTCCTCAAGGCCCAGGAAGGTCGCGCCGCCCTTGAAGTCGACCAGGACGAAGTTGAGGGTCTCGGAGGAGTTGGTCAGGGCGAGGCCGAGGACCAGGGTGCGCAGCAGCTCGCTCTTGCCGGAGCCCGTGGCGCCGATGAGCATGCCGTGCGGGCCCATGCCGCCCTGCGCGGACTCCTTGATGTCCAGCTCCACCGGGCGGCCGTCCACACCGACCGCGACCGGTACCCGCAGCCGGCCGGAGCCGATGTGCTTGCTGAAGAGGGTCTGCGGGTCGTGCCGGTGCAGGTCGGGGATGCCGAGCAGGGTGGTCAGCTCGACGTCCGTCTCCAGCGGCTGCGAGATGTCGGTGCCCAGGCTGATCCGGCGGGCGGTGAGCAGCCGGGCCAGGGACTCCGCGCCGAGCGGGCCGAGTCGGTCGGGGCGGCCGAGCGCCACCGAACGCTCCTTGCGGCTGCGGTCGGTGCGCACCAGGCTCACCCGGTCCGCCGCGACGGTCAGCCGCAGCGTGTTGCGGCCGGGCCGCCAGCGCAGCGCCCCGGAGACGTCGAGGACCACGGCGTTGCGATAGCCCTGCCCCTCCCAGCGATGGCCCTCGGGGACACTGACACCGTCCAGGACGACGACGGTGTACGGCTCGTCACGGCCGGGGCGGGCATCCGCGTCGAAGCCGGGCCGCTCGGCGAACTCGGCGCCGAGCAGGTCGTCCAGCTCGGTGAGTTCGGCGGTGATCCGGCGGACCTGGCCCGCGCCGTCCTCCTCGTGCGGGTGCAGCGCGTGCGGCAGCCACTTGACCCACTCCCAGTCGGGCCGCCGCTCGTCACTGACACAGACCGCGATCCACAGCTCCTCCGGCGCGTGGAACACCGCGAGCTGGGCGAGCGCGGCACGCACGAGAGCACGTACGGCCTCGGCGCCGGGGCCCTCGGTCAGGGTGCCGCCCTCGGCCGTGCCGCTCTCCCCCTGCGGGGGCACACCCGGTTCGGAGGGCGCCGGCTGGCCGGGAGCCTCCGCCGGGCGCACCAGAACTCGGGCCGAGGAGCGCAGATAGAGACCGAGAGGCTGCTCGGGGATGGTGGAGTACGCGCGGATGAACCGGCGCAGGGCGTGCGCGCACAGCGGTTCGAGGTCCTCCACCGGGCGGGTGGAGACCGGCTGCAGGGTCAGCGCGAGCTGCTGCTCACCGACCGCGAGCCGCGCCTCGCCGAAGTCCTCGTCGGCCGGGCGGCGTTCCCACAGCCGGGAGGTGCGGGCCAGCGAGCGCAGCGAGGCGGGGTCGGGGTGACGCCAGGCGAGCGCCCGCTGCTGCTCCGTGATCGTGGACCGGACCCGCTTGCGGGTCTGCGCCAGATACCGGAGGTAGTCGCGGCGCTCGCCCTTCAGACGCTGCTTGCGCTCGCTGGAGCGGCGCATCAGCTGCCCCAGCAGCATCGCACCGGCGGAGAGCGCCATGACGCCCATCGCCAGATACATGAAGACGCCGTTGCCGCCCCCGGGGCGCAGGAACATCAGCATCATCGACACCGACATCAGGGCCATCGGCAAATAGGTCCATATCGCCGAGGTGTCGGGCACGGTCTCGGCAAGGACCGGTGGCTCCTGAAGGGTCAATTGCCCCTCGGGCATCTGCGGTCCGCGTCTGCGGGCCGGCCGGCGAAACAGCACGACACTCAAGGAACAGAACCTCCGGTTTTACTGGCTTTCCGGCCCGCACCGAATACCGGCGCACCCGGCAGCGGGAAAGACCGCACCGAGCACATTGTCCGGGTCCCCCGCGATCCGGGGAACGCCGGGTGAATGTTTCGAGCGGATAGCGGGGACGGTCAACTCCCGTGTTGGACAACTCCATACCGGACAATGCGTCCGGTCCGCAGCACGATCCGGCGGGCGTAGGCAGTAGTCTGCATTCACGGAACGCGACCTGTCCACGCGGGAGGGGCGGTCGCCGGCCGCGCGGACCAAATTCACCGGCCCGGCACCCCCGTTCCCGACCGCACGCGGGCCTTCCGTACTCTTCGCACATCCCTCTCCCGGGGAGGCCCTCCCACTGCCCCGGGGAAGTCCTCCTGTCAAAGCCCCCACGGAAGACGAGAGTTACGCTGATGACCGACAGCGCTGTGGCCGAACTGTGCCGCCTGACCGTACGTGCGCCGAGCGTCTCCGTCGATCTGGCCGTGCCGGCCGACGTACCGGTCGCCGATCTGCTGCCCACGCTGCTGCGATATGTCGGCGAAGAGGCGGAAGAAGCCGGCCTCGACCACGCAGGCTGGGTCCTCCAGCAGCTCGGAGACGCACCACTCGACGAGGAGACCACCCTCGCCCACGCGGGGCTCTCCGACGGCGCCGTGCTCTATCTGCGCCCGCACACCGAGGCGCTGCCCGAGGCCCGCCTCGACGACCTCGTGGACGGGATAGCCGACACCGCCGGGCGGCGCCTGAACACCTGGCACCCCGAAGCGGCCCGCGCGCTCCTGGTGGGCACCACCGCGGCCACCGTGCTGGCCGCACTCGCGCTGGTCCTGTGGCCCGGCACGCCCAACACCGGGTTCTCCCGGGTCGCCTACGCGGCCGTGACCGGCCTGCTGCTGCTCGCGGGCGCCGGCTCGGCCAGCCGCGCGGTCGGCGACCGCCTCTCCGCGACCGCGCTCGGCCTGCTGGTCGCGCCCTGCCTGGCCCTGGCCGGCTGGCTGCTGCCCGGCGGCGACCTGACCGGCGCGGACGCACGCCAGGTCATCGGCGCGCGGCTGCTCGCCGCGGGCGCGGCGGGCGCGGGCGGCGCGGTCCTCGCGCTCGCCGCCACCGCGGTCGGCGCCCCGGCCTTGTTCGCGACGGCGGTGGTCTCGGTGGCCACCGCGATCGCCGGCGGGCTCATCGGCTACACCGGCCTGGCCGTGCAGGCCTCGGTGGCGCTGGTGGCCACCGTGGTCGCGCTCGCCGCCGGAGCGGTCGCGCCGTTCGCCTTCAAGCTGGCCGGCATGCGGCTGCCCTCGCTGCCGTCCTCCGCAGCCCAGCTCCAGGAAGGCATCGAGCCCTACGCGGGCGACGAGGTCGCCGAGCGCACCATGCTCGCCGGACGCTGGGTCACCGCGCTCTTCGCCGCCACCGGCGTCATCGCGTCGGCGGCCCTGATCGTCCTCACCGAGGAACCGAACCTGCCCGAGACGCTGACGGCCCTCGGACTGACCCTGCTGATGCTCCTGCACTGCCGCGGTCTGGTGCACATCTCGCAGCGGCTGACCCTGGCCGTGCCCGGCGTCCTGGGCCTGCTGCTGCTCGCCCGCGCCTGGGCGGCGGGCCACGAGGGCACCGGACGCGCGGTCGTCTTCGCGGTGCTCCTCGGCGCCGCCGCCGCCCTCGTGATCGCCGCCTGGACGGTGCCCGGCCGCCGGGTGCTGCCGTACTGGGGCCGCGCGGCAGAACTGGCGCACACCGGCTTCGCCGTGGCGCTGCTGCCGCTCGCCCTCTGGGCCGCGGGGCTGTTCGGCTGGCTGCGCGGCCTGTTCGGCTGAGCACCCCGCTGAGCACACCCGCACGCCCGGCACGCAGAAGGAGTTGAGGAGAGGCCGTGCAGTCCAAAAGAGACCAGGTACACGCCCACAGTTTCATGATGGGCAGGCTCAGCTCGGGCCTGCTGATGGCCGACCCGGACGCCCCGGAGAGCCCGCTCGGGCGCACCACCCGCGGTGTGGTCTTCGGCGTCCTGGTGACCGTCCTGATCGGCGCGGGCGCCACCGTGTACGGCCTGCTGCGCCCCGGCGGGAACGACGGCTGGCGCGACGGTGAACACCTGGTGGTCAACCGCGACACCGGCGCCCGGTATCTGTGGACCGGCACCGACGGCGTCCTGCACCCGGTACGCAACTACGCCTCGGCGAAGCTGATCGGCGGCTCCGACCTGGCGACCGCCGACGTGCACACCCCCTCCCTGCAGGGTGTCCCGGTGGGTTCCCCGGTCGGCATCCCCGGCGCCCCCGACGCCGTACCGGCCTCCGGGCAGCTCGACGACGGCGCCTGGCACATGTGCGTGACCGGGCCGGACGGGGCGCTGCCCAACACCTCGGGCGTCGTGGCCACCACCGGCGTCGACAAGCCCGGAGCCACCACCGTGGCGGCCGGGATGCGGCTGGACTCGCGCGGCATCGGCCGCGACCGCGGGGTGCTGGTGAGCGGCCCGGACGACACCGAGTACCTGGTGTGGCGCGGCAGCAGGCTGCCGCTCGACCGCGCCTCCGACGCCCGCACCGCCCTCGGTTACGGCTCCCAGGACCCGATGCCCGTCTCGGCGGCCTTCCTCGACGCACTGGCCCCCGGCCCCGCCCTCAAGCCGCCCGCGGTGCCGGGGCGCGGCGAGAAGGGCCCCGAACTGGGCGGCGAGGCCAGCCGCGTCGGCCAGCTGTTCAAGGTCAGCGTGGTCGGCGGCGGCAGCACCTACCACCTGCTGCGCAAGGACGGCCTGGTGCCGCTGACCCGGCTCGGCGCCGCCCTCGTACTGGGCGACCCGGCCACCCAGAAGGACGCCTACGAGGGACAGTCGCCCGACGTGCGCACGGTCGGCGCGGACGCGCTGCGCGAGCACGCGGCGAAGGACGCGGCCGACGCCGCCTCCGCCGAACTGCCGGACGCGCCGCCCCTCCCGCAGTCCGCGGAGCGCGGCAGCGCGCTCTGCGCCCAGGTGGACGGCGACGACGGCGGCGTACGGATCAGGTCGGTCCTGGTCCCGCTGACCGAGCTGACCCCGGTCGCCGTGTCCGCGGGCACCGCGGAGCCCCTGGAGGCGGCCTGTGTGCCCACGGAGGCCACGGTGGTACGTCCCGGGCACGGCGCCCTGGTGCGGGCCCTGCACGCGAGTGGCGCCGCGCACGCAGGAACCACGTACCTGGTGGCGGAGAACGGCGTGAAGTACCGCCTCTCCGCCAAGGAATCGCTGGCGGCACTCGGGTACCAGGCCTCCGACATCGGCTCGGTCCCGGCTCCGCTGCTCGCGGCCTTCCCGACCGGTGCGGACCTCGATCCGGCCGCCGCCGTCGGCGTCACGGAACCCAAGGTCACGGCCCCCCGGTGCGGCACCGCCGAGCAGCCGGGCAAGGCCGGGGGCCCCGGCAAGCCGGCGGGCACCGGCAAGGTCGAGGAGGCGAGCGCCGCTTCGAAGGGCTGACACCGCATCCCGATTCCCGCGGCGAAGCCGTGGTGCGCCGGGAAAAGGAATACGAAAGGGACGGGCGCGGGATAACGTCGAGCCGAACTCGGCCCGGATGGCGCGGCGCAGAGAGTCCTACTCGGCGGTACACGAAGGTGAAACCTCAGGAAAAGCTCAAATATTTCGGCGGATCCCACCCGCGGAATACGGATGGGAACGTACACATTGCCAGGAGCGATGCTTCTCCGTGACCGTTCGGACTCATCGCGTGCCCGCTTTCCGCCCGCTTCCCATGCTGTTCGGGGGCGGTTGGTGCGCCGTATCCCGGGAAGTAGGGCTGCGCGTGTTCACCGGGCTGCAACGTTCGCACAACTCCGTTGCCATACAGGCGAATTCTACCGAACCGGCTGTTACTCACATCTTGCCTGCACGCGTTGCGCGGAACCCTGTTTTCTCTTTAGCCTCAGCGGGCAACGGTGCGTGAGACGCGCCTGAACGAAGGGAGCGTGACATGGCGGACAGCGCCGCAAGGAAAGCGGACTATGCCAAGGGCTTGGGGGGCGTCTCCTCTCTGGAGTCGGCCCGCAACGCGGTCGAGAAGACCCAGAACAACGTCGCCGAGATCGCGGCGCGTTCGGGAGTCGGCGGTGACGAGGGCCAGGCACTGCTGAAGCTCTTCCGCAGCTGGAACGCCGAGGCGCAGAAGGTCGTCGTCCAGATCAGCACGATGATCGACGCGCTCCAGGAGAACGTGACCTCCGCCAACCGTCTGGCGAAGGAGAACCAGGACCTGACCGAGGTTCTCAACAGCAAGACCAGCCAGGGCGTCTTCGAAGCACTGAGCTGACCCACCCGCGGTACCGGCTTCCTTCGGTGGAGCCGGACTTCGTGAGCTTCCCGGGCCAGGCGCCCGGCCTTCGAGAGGAGATGTCATGGCCGACGGCATCATCGATGTGCAATACCCCAAGGTCCAGCAGGCCATTGAAGAACTGCTGGAGCAGACCCAGGTGATCATCAACACCCTCAACAACCTTGAGGACGAGCTGAAGCCGCTCGTCAGCACCTGGGAGGGCGCGGACCAGGAGCAGTACCGCGTGGTCCAGGCGGAGTGGGACAACGCCACCAAGAACATGGCCAGGCTCCTCGGCGACAACGGCGAGCTGATCCGCACCATCCACGACAACCACTCCCGTGACGAGCGCAAGAGCGCCGACAACTGGGGCAACGTCCGGGCCCGTTAGGGTCCGAGCCGTGTCCGGCCGGAGCATCCCCTCGGCGGTATCGAGGGCGTGTGCGAGGGCCGGGCGTCGTGCGCGTGTGATCGACGGCCGGTCCGGTGGACCCGGGCTCCGGGCCCGCCGGGCCGGCCGCCGGCCGCACGCACCGCACCACTCGGCCCACCGGGCCGTCCGTACCCCCGTCCGGCACCCAGCAGCAGGAGATCGTCCCATGGCCGGTGAAAAGGCCGACGTCAAGCATTTCGACCTCAAGCAGATGGAGAACTTCCGGGACAACGAGGTACAGCCGGTCTACACGGCGGCCAAGAAGCACCGCGAAGAGGGCGACGGGTCCACCATCCGCCCGCTCGGCCACCTCGTCGACGGGCACACCACCCCGGACAACCTCGACCAGAACCAGCAGCTCCTGCGCATCGGCAAGATGGCCACCGAGCCCCTGGTCTCGGGACCGAAGCTGATCGAGGGCGTCCGCACCACCGCGGAGGCCATCGACAAGCTGCTGGGCGACCAGATGGATCTCTTCAAAGAGCTGAAGGAAGCCCTCTCGGACACCATCGAGGAGGCCAACAAGACCAAGAACAAGAACCTGGACGCGATCGACGCCCAGACCCTGCTGCAGACGTTCGAAGAGGTCGACACCCTCACGGCCGGCGGCACGGAAGAAGAAGACGAGGACTGACCCCGCCTGTGCCGGCGGTGGCCGCGACCGGCCGGCGCGCGTTCCGTAAGACACCCACGCTCGCGCACCCGTACGAAGACACGGTGTGCCGGTGCGGACGACAACCGACCAGAAAGGGCGCCCGGTGGCCGATCGCTACGACCCCAACTCCGGCACCAACCTCGACAAGTTCGACAATGCCGGCGACCCGTCGAGTGACGTCTGGGCCACCCTGGTCAAGCACATCACCGGTTATCCCGTGCCGGACCGCAGCACCGTCTTCGACACGCTCCGCTCCGACCACGGCGGCAAGCTCTTCCGGATGGACATCAAGGAGCGCAGCCTCAGCCTGATGGTCAAGGACTCCGGGTTCCTGACCAACACCGGCGAGGACTACGACATCTTCTTCTTCGACGGCGGCAAGAAGACGAAGATCATGCAGGCCCGGATCGTGTTCGAGGGCCGCGTGAAGGCCGGCGAGGAGATCATCTTCGCCGGTCCCGGCTCCGACAACGTCAATGACGCGCAGGTCCGTGAGGGCAACGAGTTCACGGACTACAACAAGGACAAGATGTCCACCATCCCGCTCGCCCGGTACATGAACGGGCCGCGGACGGCGCTCCTGGAGCTGCTGAGGGGCGGCACCCAGAACGCCCGGTTCAGCAACCTGAGCGTGGGCGGCAGCGACGCGGTGGACCTGAGCTCCTTCAACCGGACGGGCGAGTCCTTCGACTACGCCGCCAAGTTCTTCCGGGACCACCAGGTGGTCCTGAAGGACTGGGAGGACCGTTTCAGCAAGGACGACGCCAGCTGGAAGGGCGAGGCCGCGGAAGTCTTCCGCAGCCTGCTGAAGAAGATCCGCGAGAACTACGACGCCTACATCGAGACCTTCGACTCCTCGGCCGGCACCGGCGACGAGACCGGCACCGGCAACACGGTGTACTCGCGCGCCCTGTCGCTCGGCCGCAAGTACCTGGAGGACTCCGCCAGCAAGCTGCTGGAGGCCTGGCTGGCCTGGGCGAAGTCCCCGTACTACGACCCGCACCAGGTGCTGCGCTACGTCCTGGACGACCTCGCCCAGTGGGTGGACGCGAACAACGTCGCCAAGACGAACATCACGTCCACCAGCAACCGCTACACCACCACCGTCCGGCACAGCCCGCAGGGCGGCTTCACCCAGACGCACCCCGAGTACGGCGACCTGACCGACATCGCCAACTGGGCCAAGGTCGGTGACAAGGCGGTCAAGGTCTGGAGCCAGGGCGTCGAGGACTACCTGAGCAAGCCCGCCGCCACGGTGCAGTCGAACCTGAACAACCACTTCCTCGAACTCGGCGAGGACTTCGCGGACAACGTGCCCAAGCCGAAGTCGACCAGCACCGCCTCGGAGGAGTACGAGGAGAAGAAGGCGAAGGAGGAAGAGGAGGAGATCAAGAAGCAGAACGAGGAGAACAAGAAGTACCAGGACGAGCTGCGGGAGGAGCAGAACCGGCAGCGCGAGGAGGACAAGAAGTACCAGGAGGAGCTCCGCAAGGAGCAGGAGGAGCAGCGCGAGGAGGACAAGAAGTACCAGGACGAGCTGCGGGAGGAGCAGAACCGGCAGCGCGAGGAGGACAAGAAGTACCAGGACGAACTCCGCAACGAGCAGAAGGCGGAGCAGGAGGAGGCCAAGCGCGAGGCCGAGGAACTCCGCAACGAGCAGAACCAGCAGCGCGACGAGGACAAGAAGTACGCGGACGAACTCCGCGAGGAGCAGAAGCGCGAGCAGGAAGAGGCCAAGCGCGAGGCCGAGGAGCAGGCCAAGGCCGTGCAGGAGAGCCTCGGAGGCATCAACGACCCCAACGGGGTCAACGAGCAGAACCTCGACGGCCTCGACGACCTGCTGAACCAGAAGAACGACATCACCACCGAGAGCCTGGGCGACCTCGGCGGCATCAACGGCCAGGGCAACGGCAACGGCGAGACCGACCTGGGGCCGGTCACCTCGAACCTCGGCAACCTCGGCTCGCTGAACTCCCTCAAGACCCCGACCGGCGGCAACACGCAGGCCGACGGCGGCAAGCTCACCACCGACTTCCCCGACGGCACCACCACCTCGTTCGACCCCGACACCGGGACGCTGACGACCACGTCGCCGGACGGCAATGTCACCACGCAGGATCTGGGTGACGGTCTGAAGGTGACGAACCCGGACGGTTCGGTGACGTCGCTGGGTGACGACGGGAAGCTGACGACCACGTTCCCCGACGGCACGACCCAGACCGTCGACCCCACGACCGGCCAGGCGATCACCACCAACCCGGACGGCACGACCACGACGACCGACCTGGGCAGCCTCACCGACCTCAACGGCAGCGCCAACGGCGACGGGGTGCTCGACGGCCCGACCGGCGCCAGTACGCAGCTGAACAACGCCGGCGACCTGACGACCGACTTCCCGGACGGCAGCACCACGTCGTTCGACCCGGACACGGGGACGCTGACCACGACGTCGCCGGACGGCAATGTCACCACGCAGGATCTGGGTGACGGTCTGAAGGTGACGAACCCGGACGGTTCGGTGACGTCGCTGGGTGACGACGG
>NZ_JBHXTO010000116.1:12180-30012 GCF_042677425.1 Streptomyces sp. NPDC127119
GAAGCTGACGACCACGTTCCCCGACGGCACGACCCAGACCGTCGACCCCACGACCGGCCAGGCGACCACCGTGGACCCGGACGGCAAGACGACCACCGAGAACCTCGGGAACCTGGGCGACCTGAACAGCCAGAACAGCCTCAACGACCTGAACGATCTCAACGACCTGAACGACATCACCACCGAGTCGATCGACGACCTGGGCAACCTCGGGGACCTCAACGGCGAGCAGAACGGGCTGGACACCCCGACCGGCGGCAACGTCGAACTCGACGACACGGGCGACTTCGTCACCACGTTCGCGGACGGCGGCGAGAGCTCCTTCGACCCGGACAACGGGCTGCTGACCACCACGAACGCGGACGGCACCACCACGACCACCGACCTGACCCACGGCGCGAGTTTCACCAACTCGGACGGGTCGGTCACCAGCCTGGACAACGGCCAGCTGACCACCACCTTCCCGGACGGCAGCAAGCAGGTCATCGACCCGGACACCGGTATCGCCACCGTCACCGACGCGCAGGGCAACACCGAGCGGGTCGACCTGCACGACCTCAACACGAACGCGAACAACGACAGGTCGAGCATCCTCGACGGCCTCGGAGACCTCAACGGCGTCGGAGGAGGGGGCGGCGGCGACGGCACCACCTCCCGCGACGTGCCGCTCTCCGAACTGGGCCTCGGCGGCGGCGGAGGGGGCCTCGGTTCCTCCGGCGGCGGTTTCTCCGGGTCGGACGGTCTGTCCTCGGACTTCAACTCGTCCGGTGGTGTCGACCCCCTCTCGGACAGCACGGCCTCCCCGCTCGGCGCCGGCACCGCGGCGGCCTCGGCCGGGACCCCCGGCGCCCCCGGGACACCGGGCAGCCCCGGTATGCCGATGGGCGGCGGCGCGGGCGGCATGGGCGGCGGTGCCGAGAAGGGCAACGGCGAGCGGGTGCGTTCCGTCCTGGTCGACGCGGCCGAGGAGAGCGAGCGCCGCAACCGCCGCAGGCGCAGCCCGTGGAACCGGCAGGAGGACAGCGACACCTTCCTGGCGCCGGCCTCCCGGGTCAACACCACCGGCGGCGGTGGCGGTGGCGAGTCCACCGAGGAGGAGTCGGAGCCGGGCCGCAGGGCCACCAGCTCCGACTACCTGGAGGAGGACGCGGACGTGTGGGGCACCGAGGAGGGCGGCACACCGGCCGTGATCGGGCGGTGAGCACGGTGGGGGTCCTGCGCGACCCCCGCGGGGACCGGTCGGGCCACCGTGGGAACCGGTCCGGCCACCGCAGGAACGCGGGAGAGACGAATACCACCCCTCCCGGACTTCCGCGAAGCGGCCCTCACCAGGCAAGATCAGCAGGGCAGTTGCCGACGAGAAGGGTGGGGCGGCCGTGACGGAACCGCTGGAGAAGCGACTGGAGAAGGCCATGGCCGAGCTCCAGGCTGCCCAGGCGGCGGTCGCGCGCACCGAGCGCGAGCTGCGCCAGGCCTCGTTCGCGGTGCTCTCCTCCGACCGCGCCGTCCGCGCCACGGTGGGACCGCAGGGCGAACTGACCGGGATCGAGTTCCTGGAGAACAAGTACCGGGACATGTCCCACCAGGAGCTGTCCGCGAGCGTCCTGGAAGCGGCGAACGCGGCACGCCTGAAGATGAACAAGCACGTGATGAAGGCGATGGCACCCTTCGCCGAGCCCAGCAGCGACGTACCCGAGCTGAAGGGCTTCGAGCTGGACTGGGAGAAGATCTTCGGTCCCGAGGTGCTGCAGGAGGACGACGAGGACACGGCGCGCGACGGCCAGGCCACCCCTGCCTGGCGGGACGCGCTCGGCGACGACGGCGAGGACTGACGATGGGACAGCGGTACTACGTAGACCCGCAGCGCATCGAGGCCCTGGCGGGGCAGCTGGAGGAGATCGGCACCCTCGCCAGGAGCATGACCGAGGAGTTCCTCGACGAGCTGGCCCCCACCGTCAAGTGGCCCGGCTCGGAGGGCGATTTCGCCGAGAAGGCCAAGCCGCAGGAGCAGAAGGAGCGGCAGACCACCAAGGAGACCATGATGTCCATCCGTGACGCCCTGGTGGGCATCACGGACGCCACGGTGAGCCAGGTCCGGCTGATGAAGACCACCCGTGACGGCAACATCGAGGCCATCGAGCAGAACAACCGTGAGCTCGACACCAACGGGCTGGACGGCAACGGCGGCCCGGGCGGGCATGGCCGCCGCTGACCCACGCGCCGTCGGCCGCTCCCGCCTCGTGCCGGGAGCGGCCGTCCCGTCATGCCCGCATGACGTCCGGGGTGGCGCCCGATGAGCATGATGGCCTCGCCCGAGGTCAACGCGATGCTCTTCATCCTCACCGGTGAGAAACTCATCGACGCCGACGAGGACCTCGCCTTCGAGAGCCGCCAGCCGTACGCCGGCCTGGGCCGCAAGCTCAACAGGATGTCGTCGCTGATCGAGAAGTCCATCCACGACATCGCCCAGGTCATGCCCGACGACCTCTCGAAGTCGTACGGCAAGGCGATGGGCATGCTCATCGACGACGGCGGCAAGAACTACCTGCGCGAGTTCTCCGAGCAGCTCGACAAGATCGCCGAGGGCCGGCGCAAGACCTCCATGGACATCATGGAGTCCAAGTGGCAGGTCATCGCCGAGGTCATCCGGCTGCTCATCGAGATCGCCATCTATCTGGCGATGTCCTTCTTCACCGGCGGCGCCTCCGCCAGCCAGATCATGATGGCCAAGCTGCGCAGCCGGTTCATGATCCTCACCACGCTCACGCACCTGCTCCAGCGGCTGCACCTGGCGCCCTCGCTGACCGAGGCGTTCGCCGAGGCGTTCACCACCTTCGCGGTGCGGCTCGCGATGATGAACTTCGCGCCGAACGGTCGCCGGCCCGACGGCTTCGACTGGAACGACATCCTCAAGTCCGCCGCGTTCGGTGCCGCGGCGGGCTTCTTCACCAGCATCTTCGACAAGTTCGCGAAGGACATCGTCAAGGCCTTCGACAGCAACTTCTTGAAGAAGGGCCCGGACCTCGACTTCAAGAACGGTCCCAACTTCAAGAACCCCCCGAAGCTCGACTTCGACAACACGCCGAGCCCCAAGCCGAAGCCCGACCCCGGTCCCGGCCCCGGCTCCAAGAACGACCCTCCGCCGACCAACAGCCCAGGTCCCAACCCGAACCTGAACAGCCCCAACCTCACGAACAAGAACTCGTTCTCGTTCCGGTTCAACCCGAACTCCTTCAAGAACAACACCAGCCTGTGGCGGAACAACCAGATCCTGAAGCACAACGCCGACCGTCCGGGCGCGCTCGCCGGGCACTACGGCCTCAAGGGCACCGCCGACTTCATCGCCGCCGGAGCCGGTGAGGGACTCGGAGAGATCCTGATCAAGGGCGCCTTCGACGGCGACTGGTCCACGACCTGGTCGACGTTCGTCGGCGCGGGCGTCAGCAGCGCGGTCGAGGGCGGCCTGTCGTCCACCGCCATCAACAGCGGTGCCGAACTGCGCAACACCATCGAGAAGTTGCGCAACCAGCCGCCGCCCACCATCTCCAGCGGCAACACCGACACCGACACGCGGGACTCCGACGGCTCCACGCGCTCCCGCGGCGACTCCGACAGCGCCGACGGCCCCTCGAACACGGACACGTCCGGTTCCTCC
Source organism: Streptomyces sp. NPDC127119 (assembly GCF_042677425.1). Taxonomy (NCBI): domain Bacteria; kingdom Bacillati; phylum Actinomycetota; class Actinomycetes; order Kitasatosporales; family Streptomycetaceae; genus Streptomyces; species Streptomyces sp. NPDC127119. The sequence continues at coordinate 15,836 of NZ_JBHXTO010000116.1, forward strand.
GGCTCGTCGAGCTCTTCGGGTGGCGGGTCCACGCGCAACTCGCCGCCGTCCTTCTCCCAACAGAACACCGGCACAGGGGACTTCACCGGCGACTACACCGGGACCGACCTGCCGCCGCCCTACTCGGTCGGCGAGCCGCCCCCGTACATGGGCGTGAACCCGCCGGCGTACACGCCGGGCCCCATGCCTGTGACCGCCGCGGAGAACGAGCTGTGGCAGCAGGTCCACAACGGGCCCGCCGAGGTCCGCGCGCAGGCTCTTCAGGACCTCGCCGCCCTGCGCGGCTCCCAGCAGCCCGGCAGCACCGAGATCGGCGTCCGCGACAACCTGCACAGCAACCTGTCGCAGCTGCCCGAGGTCCGGGTGCTCCCGGCCGGGAACAGCCCCGCCGCCCAGATCGACGCCGACGAGGTCCGCCGCGCGCTCGACAGCTTCGGCACGTCGGTCACGGTGGACACCTCGCTCACGACGGACGGGTTCGGCAACGACTCTTCGGTCAACTCCGTTGTCGATCTGGGTAGTTCCGAGTTCGCGCAGGGCAATCCGGATGTGGATCCCGGGCAGGTGAGCGGCGGTCCCGTCCCGTCCAACGGCCTGACCAACTCGGCTGCTACGAACACCGGTACGGGTACGAACACCGGCACGGGTACGAATACGGGAACGGGCACCGGTGCCGGTACGAACACCGGTACGGGGACGGGCACGAATACCGGTACGAATACAGGTGCTCGGCCGGGTGGCGCCCCCGCCGCCGGAACCAACCAGTCGTCCTCGACCACCTCGACCTCCTCGGAGACGCAGTCCCAGGACTCCCAGGACTCCCAGGACTCCCTGGACTCGGACCTCACGAATCCGGCGGACGGTTCGCAGACCACGACCGACGACGCCACGCACAACTCGGAGACGTCGGAGAACTCGCAACAGCAGGAGACGACGACAGGGCCGGAGAGCACTGTCTCCCCGGATGTCACCACCTCCCCGGACATCACCGTCTCCCCGGAGACCGTCAACTCCGCCGAGAATCAGGTCACTTCGGATCCCGCCGAGAACACCCCCGCGCCGGACACCGACATCAGCGCGGCGCCGCCGAAGGTGAACACCACCGGCTCGTACGCCGATACGGGCGATGTACGTGACATCGGCGATGTGCGCGACTCCGGCGATGTACGTGACACCAGCGGTTCGAGTGACGTGAAGGCAGGGCCCACCGCCGTCACGAACCCCGAGGCCACCAAGGCGCAGCCGCTGACGATCGTGGTCTCGGAGGTGCCGCCGCCGGGGGAGGGGGCGCCGGAGGCGGCCGAACTGCTGGACGGTGCCGGCGTCGACCGGGCCGTGGTGCTCGGTCCCGCGGTCACGCCGGACGGATCGAGCCGTCCGGTACGCGCCGCCGTCGAGCTGACTCGTGAGGGACCGGGCGCCCCGGTCCGGGTCCGCCCGCTCGCCGGGCCGCCGCCCGCCATGACGACGGACGGCACCTCGGACATCTCACTCGCTTCGGACACCGACTTCCCCGGCGCGAACGTGCTGCTGCCGCTCGCCGACGCCTTCGGTTACACCCCCTCCACGACCTCGGACCTCGCCCCGCAGGCCGACGTGACGGCCGAGGTGACGACCGACCGCGACCCGGCCGACGCCCCGGCCCCGCGCCCGAAGCTGGTGTCGGACGTGACGACGGGTCTGAACGGCACCGGAGTCGGCCCGACCTCCACCGACATCGGCGCCCCCGTCACGGCCAAGCTCGCCGACCTGTCCCGTCCCTGGACCGAGACGGCCACCGACCTGCACCTGGAGTCGGGCGACAGCGTTGCGACCGGCGGCCGGACCTCCGACCTCGGCGGCGGACGCGGGCCCGGCGACGGCGGCACCCCGCCGCCGCTTTCCCCCACCACGTCCCCGGACACGTCATCCGACACGTCACCCGAAACGTCGGACAGCACTCCCGCGCCACCCCCGGCGACGCCCCCGCCCACCGGGCGGATCGTCGTCCGGCCCACGGGCGGTCCGGTCGTCACCACCCTGGACGGCCACACCGTGCCCGTCGCGCAGCTGCGCCGCCTGGTGCCCAAGTCGACGGTGAAGCCTCAACCGGGCCGTGCCGTAAGGACGTTGACCATCTCGCAGGGCCCGGCCGAGGACGGTACGGCGCGCAGTGCGGGGCGCCGCGCGCTGCTCGGTCAGGACACCTTCCGGGGTGTGCGCACCACCTCCGTCTCCCCGACTCCGGAGACCGCCGGGGACCCGCCGGTCAGCCGTACCGTGTTCACCAGCCCGCCGACCCCGCTGCCCGGCTCGGAGACCGAGCGCGGCGCCGACTATTTCGTGACCCACGGAACCCCTCGTACCGTCACCCTCGGCACCGACGACGTGGCCCGCCCCACCGTGAAGGTCAGCGGTGTGCAGCTCGGTGAAGTGCTCAGATCCTGGGCACAGGACGGCGATCAGAACCGGCCGCTGGTGCTGTTCTCCTGCGAGACCGGGCGGCAGCCCGAGATCGCGGGACTGCCGGTGGCGCAGCACGTGGCGAACCGCACCGGACGGCAGGTGTACGCGCCGACGACCGAGGTGGGCACGGCCCGGGACGGGGACGGCAACGTCCGCGCGGTGCTCACCGAGGGCGCGGACGGACCGGGTGGGTGGCGGCTCTTCACCCCGGAACCCAGCGGCACCGACCTGGACGGGCTGGCCCGCGACGCGGGCCTGCACGCGGGCCCGGGACCGGCCGACGCCTTCGCCAGGGCCCGTACCCTCCAGCAGATCCGCACCCTGCGCGGTGCTCTCGGCCCGGACGCCGAACAGAACCCGGACAACCGGGAGTTGCTCGCCGGACTCGCCTTCGCGGACAACCTGCGCTGGCTCAGCCAGGACACCGCGGCCCGCTACGGCGACGGCCGTATGACTCCTGACCTGCTGCGCCGGATGACCGTCGACCGGCAGCGCGCCACGGGGGACACCGGCACCGATCCTGACGCCGAGCCCACGGTCGAGCAGTACACCGAATTCCTGCGTGCCGCGGCCGAGTTGCACGCCAACGCCGGGCCCGAGACCACGCTCGACGCCCTGCTGCCCCCGCCGCCGCCCGCGCTCCCGCCCACCACCATGGTCTCGCCGGAGGACGTACGGGGGCTGTCCTACGCGCCCGCCGCGCAGATCACCTGGTCGCTCGCCGGCACCCCGCTGCCGCTGTCCGAGCTGAACCTGAGCCCCGAGGACACCGCCGAACTCGCCCGCCGCAGACCCGATCTGGCGCCCACGCCGAGCCGCCCGGAGAGTCTCGCCGAGGACCTGGCCCTCCTCAGCAAGACCAAGCCCGGTTCGGTGGGCATCGTGCGCGCGAGTGGCCTCGCCTTCCGGCGGCTGGACACCCCGGGCGGCGGGAACTGCCTCTTCCGGTCGGCGCTCGACAGCGCGCGCAGCCAGACCATCCCGCCCGCGTGGGCCTCGCGGAACGTCGCCGGACTGCGCACCCAGCTGCGTGACCGGATCACCGGTTCCGAACTCGGCGACAACATGCACCACGCGATCCCGGACCCGGTGCTCGCCGTCGTGGACGACCTGCGGATGCGCGCCCTCGCCGGGGTGCAGAACACGGCGGAGCGCGACCGGATCACCCAGCGGTGGAACCGGATCGCGCAGGCCGTCGTCACCAACGGCGACGCCGCCGGGTGGCGGCGGATCATCGGGGGGAGCGACTACGCGCAGCTCGCCGTCGTGGCCCCGACCCCCGCAGCCGCGCGGCTCCTCGGAGCCAGAGGGCTGGTCGCCGCGGCGGCCGAACACTCCGACCTGTGGGCCTCTCCCTTCGCCGACCTGCTCCCGGAAGCGCTGGCGCACACCCTCGATCTCGACCTGCGGCTCGTCCAGCCCGACCCGCGCACCTCGGGGACCACCACCTTCGTCAACACCCTCAACCCGGGCGGCCAGGGCGGCACCCTGCACCTGTCCTACAACGGCACCGACCACTTCGACGCGCTGGTCCCGGCCTCGGCGCCGCTCACCCCCGTACCGGACCCGGCCACCCCCAAGCCGGATCCGAACGCGACCAAGGACCCGGCCACGCAGGACCCCGCCACCGAGGACCTGGGCGCCGACGGGGTCTTCGGGGAGTGGCTGCGCAGCATGGGCGGGGTCACCGACCTCGACAGCCCCGCTCCCGAGACCCCCGAGCGGGGCGACCCGGTACCGCTGGAGACCCAGCTCGAACGCTACCGTCCGGCACGGCTGCTGACCGGCCCGGACGCCCGGCTGCCGGGTCCGGTGCCGCGGACCGTCACCTTCGAGGACGGCAGCAGGCTGCCCACGGTCCTGATCGACCCGGGTGCCGACCCGGGTGACGGCACGCCGCCCGGCGCCAAGACCGGCAAGACCCCGCCCCGCCCCCTGACCGGACTGTTCACCGGCCTGGGCAAGACCACCCTCCGCTCGCCCGAGCAGGTGGCCGAGGAGATCCTGGGCAAACTTCCGCCGAAGCTGCGCTCCCAGTTCGACGAGGCGGAGCTGCTGCGGCTGCTCACCCAGCAGCCCCAAGCCTTCACCGCCCCGCGCGGTGCGCGCTTCGTCGGCCGCGAGAAGTCCGGGGTCGGCCACGAGATGACGGTCGAGGCCATCCCGTACCACCGCTGGGAGCGCTTCTCCGAGACCGACGGCGGCACCGTACGGGTGGACACCATGCGGCGCGGCCAGGCCGGTACGGGCGGTGGGCGCAGCGTCGGGTTCGGGCGGCGGATCGCCGGCGGTCTGAGCATGGGGCCCCCGCTCAACTGGCTGCTGAAGATCGGCTTCTCGCTGGGCTGGACGCGCCGGACCGACTACGCGCAGGGCACCCAGGCGTACAACCAGTCCGAGTGGCGCGCCCACGAGGGCTCGCACCTGCACCTGGACGACGTCCACTACCGGGTACGGGTGGACCGTGTCACCGAAGGGCCGAAGACGCCCCCGACCACCTCCGCCCCGAGCACCACCACGACGACGACCGCCACCCCGGGCACCGCCACCACGACCACTCTGCCCACTCCGCCGCTGCCGACGTCGGGTTGGCAGCGCACCCAGGTGCACAGCGCCGATTTCGCGATGCGCGACGGGCTGAGCTGGCGGCTGCCGGACGACCTCACCGTGCCCTACAAGGGGCCGCAGCGGGCACCGAGGACGCTCACCTTCCCGGACGGCATCGAGCCGCGGATGACCGACACCACCGCGCTGCATCTGACGGACTCGCCCGAGGACATGGCGATCGCCATCTCCGGTGCCCGGCCCGGGAGTTCGGCACACCGCACCCTGGTCTCGTACGTCCGGCCGGGACGGCTGCTCTCGCTGTTCGGCCGGCTCTCCGGACCGGTCACGGGGCCCGAGCTGACCCGGGGCAGCGGACAGCACCCCCTGGGGCACCTGATCGTGGAACGGTCGGTGCCGCACCGGGCCACCCTGGTCACCGAGTCGGTCAAGGCCGAGCTGCGCGACCTCACGCAGACCACGTACCAGAACGAGCGCGGGCACGTCCGTGACACCCGCCTGGGCGTCCAGATCACCGCGGGGCCCAACTACACCCTCGCCGGCCTGGAGACCGACGTACGCCTCCAGGGCGGCCCCCTCGTCCGCGCGGACCTCTCCTCCGGGCGCGGCCACTACCTCGGTGTCGACGCGGCCCGCAAGACCACCGGCCGGATCCGCAACCACCCCGTCGCGCTCTACCGGGTGGAGCGCACCCTGATGGTGCGCAAGCCCGGCGAACCGTCGTCCGCCGCCCGGCCGGTGCGGGTGGTCAGCCTGGACTGGATCTCCACCCAGGACGCGCGCCGCCTCGCGGGCTGGGACAGCCGTACGCCCGGCCAGGCGGGCCCCGACCCGGACGCCGAGCCGCCGGTGCCGTGGTACCTCACCCGGGAGGACCCGGTCCACCTCAGCGGGCAGGTCCGGGCCGAGGGGTTCCGCCCCGTCGCGCCCCCGCAGACCCAGACCCAGACCACGCCTCCGCCCCCGCCTCCGGTGCAGACGCAGGTGCAGCCGACCGGCCAGGACCAGTCCCAGACCCCGCCCCCGGTACAGACCCAGCCGTCGACCCAGAACCAGACATCGCCGCCGCCCGCCCCCCAGGACCCCATGCACGCGTTCACGGACGCGGTCCTGGACACGCTGCACCAGTCGTACCCGTCGCTGTTCGTGCCGCCGTTCATGCTGCGGCATCCGCGGCTGGCCAAGTTCTGGTACGGCGACGGGCGGATGCGGACCGCGCTGCACAACGAACGCCAGGTGCGCGAGGCGCTGAACAGGCCCAGCCTGGCGCAGAGCCTGGACGACCTGTCCACCACGGGTGTGCCCGTCACCCTCACCGAGGACGGCAAGGTGCGCCGCGGCCACCACACGCTCGTCCTCCGGGCACGGCTGACCGACCGGCGGTTCGAGACCACCATGAGCGAGCGCTCGCTGCGCAACGCCGTGATCGGCACCGAGGTCTCCGGCCAGGGGGAGCAGGCCGCCGTCACCCTGTCCGGCGGTGTCGAACTGGGCGTCGGACCGCGCGACCACGACAAGGTGCCCGAGGTGGGGCTGCCGCGCCAGGCCGGCAGTGTGGCCGTCGGCCTCCGGCACGGGCGGACCGACCAGAAGGCCACCAGGAACACGGTCGCGGTCGTCCACGACCACCTGATGTTCCAGTCCGGCGCGGACCTCTACAGCTACCAGGTGGAGCTGGGCGCCACCTTCGAGGGCCACCGCCGCCCGCGCGGCTGGGCGAGGCTCGCCTCGGTCGGCCTCCTCGGCGCGGGCGTCTTCGTCAGCAAGGTCGAGGAACGGACCCTGTTCACCCGGGGCAACGAGACCGTCGGCCGGGTGGAGCTGGCCGTACCCGCCGCACACGGCTCCGACCGGTACGCCCCGGCCGACCCGCCCCCGACCGGTACGGCACCCGCCACCACGACCACGCCCACGCCCGCCCCGACGCAGCTCACCGCCGACGCGGCGGACCAGCTCCTCGACGGCACCCGCCCGTTGCCCGACTCCGAGTCGGCCGACCAGCAGCTCACCAAGAAACTGCTCCGCGCCCCGCACGTCGTGCTCAGCGCCGAGGGCGGCCCGCAGCGCCAGCAGCTCATGCAGGACACCGCCGACCGCGCCTCGGGCACCTCCTGGCACGTCAGCGCGCCCGGCGCCCCGGTGCGCACCGCACTGCGCCGCGCGATGGCGAACCTCAGCGTGGCGGGCCAACTCGGCCAGTACCTCGGCCCGTTCGGCTCCCGTGTCGCCGGCCTGAACGGCGCGGGACCGTTCAGGACCCACTACCTCAAGGGAGTCGTCCGCGGCGAACTGAGCAACTTCCGGGTCAAGAGCGACCCGAAGCCGGCCAGCTCCGAGACGACCGTCGGCAACGAACACCGCGTCAACGGCAGCGCGAGCACCGTCTCACGCACCACCCTCGGTCTCCAGGGCGCCGACACACCCCTCCAGCAGGCGCCGGGCGGGCCGGCGGTGGTCGGCTCCTACTCGGCCGCCCTGCAGTACGCCTGGGGCAAGGGCCGCAGCGTCTCGCAGACCCTCACCCGGGGACGCAACACCACCCTGACCTACGCCGGCCGGATGTACCTGGTCGTCGCCGACACCGCCGAGACCATCGCCGTACGGGACCGGTGGACGGCCGCGATGGGCGCGATCGGCACCCGCGCCGGGGCCGGCATCAGCTCCGCGGCCGGACTCGTCTCCGACCGCCTCGGCAACAGCCTCGCCCCGCGCAGGGCCGCCGCCGCGCTCCAGCGCATCCGCGACGCGGTCATGTTCCACCTGCCGATGCAGGACGTCATCGAGGCCGGCCTCGCCCCCGACGGCCTGGGCGACAAGACCCCGCACAACCTCGGCCGCGGCTACCGGGTGCCCCCCTACCTGCGGTTCCGCCGCTTCCCCACCCACCCCAGCGGCCAGCTCGACGCAAGTCCCGCGGCACAGCAGCTGATCCAGCAGCTGGCACAGATCGGAGTGCCCTCGCACGACCGCGAACAGGTCCTCCAACGGCTCTCCCCGGACTTCCTCGCCGCGCACCTGCACGAGCTGACGACCGACGGCATGACCCTGCCGGTCCGCTACCGCACCTGGGCGAAAATGTTCCACCTGCCCGTCAACGGCAGCCCCGGACAGCTCCAGTTCAAACTGACACCGATCACCACCACCGTGGACCGGCTGCGCACCGGTTACGAGCTCGAGGACTACCGCACCACGGCCCGCGACATCGCCGCCGGCACCTCGCAGGACCGCGGCGCCGACGTGACGCTCAGCGGCGGCCAGCGCGCCGCCGAGGACGGCGTCCTCATCGCCAACCCCTCGCTCCAGGGCACCGCGGCCAAACAGCGGAACAGCGTAAGGACCCAGACCGCCGGCACCACCGCGATGCCGAACATCGCCACCACCCAGGCCCACGCCGAGGTCATCACCAGCTACGCCCTCACCGTCACCATGACGGACTCGGCCGGGGACGCGCTCGCCCCCGGAGTCTCCGCCGTCGGCGTCGGCACGCTCAACGAGGTGCTCCCCGCCAGCCTGCTCACCCCGGACGGCGACGGGTCCGACGGCGCCCTCACCGAGCAGGACGTACCGGACCCCGAGCGCGCGGTACGCGTACTGACGGCCGCCCAGGCCCGCCCCGACGGCATCGCCGCCTGGCGCACCTCCGCCGCGGGAGACCCCGGCGGCAGCCCCGACCCGGACGTCCTGACCTTCGACGACACCATCGGCTCCGGCATCCTCGCCGTGGACATCCGCGGCGCCGCCAACGTCCACGACGCCCTGACCATCGCCACCGCCCGCGCCGACGGCCTCGGCGACGGCGACCTCGGCAAGCGGCACACCGGCGTCCACCTCGCGAGCCGCGTACGCATGGCCCACCTCACCTCGCTCACCGGCGTCGGCACCGCCCCCGGCCAGGCCCAGCAGGAGGCCACCACCCAGGTCGGCCTGACCGGCGGCTTCCGCGAGGCGCTCGGCGCGGACGGCGTGGCGCTGCCCACCCAGTCGTCCTCCCACCTCCTCGGCCAGTCGCACACCGCCGACTCCCGCCTCTACGCGAAGATGCACCGCCGCGGCGCGCGGCTCCTCGCCGTGGAGAACAAGCCCCGCATGGAGGCCATGCAGCGGGCGAAGACCTCCGACGCGCTGGACGCCGGCATCACCGACAACGTCGAGGGCGCCATGGGCACCGCGCCGCTGGCCGGAACCAGCAACGCCGGTGTCACCAACCCGGGCGCCACGGTCCCGATCGGCGGCACGAACGACGGCACCACCCTCAAGGGCACCGCGGACACCACCCTCGGCACCCACCTCAAGGTCGTCACCGACCGGAGCATGCTCTTCGCGATCCCGGTGAGCTGGCTCTCGGTGGCCGAGGTCGACCACCGCTACACCGACAGCCGCCCGCTGCACGCACTCGGCAAGGCCAAGCGCGGGCCGCGCGCCGCCGAGGCCGAGACCACCGCCCTGGTCTGGCTGCGCGAGGACATCGCCCGCGACTACGGACTCCTCGACGAGACCTCGTACACCGACGACGTCGCCGCGGCCTGGGACGCCCAGGCCAAGGCCGCCGCCGACCTCGCCACGGCCGAGAAGAACTACTACGACGCCCGCGCGCGGTCCCGGGAGACCTGGCTCGACCTGAGCGACGAGGACCGGGCCGCACTCGGCGACGACAACTCCGGAGAGCCGACCGACCTGCCGCCGGACGTCTTCTACTCCCCGCCCGTCGCCGCCTGGCAGGCCGCCCGCGAGGAGGTCCACCGCTGGCAGCTGCGCACCGACGCCGCCGCCGAGGACCACCACCGGCTGCACCTCGCCGCCTCCCGCCTCACCGCCCACCACCAGGGCTCGGCCACGGTCACGGTGCCGGACGCGCCACAGGCGTACACCGCTCCGGACTGGCGTTCCGAGGCACCCGCGCCGTACACCGTCACCGACGCCACCGACTCCGCGCCGCGCACCCTCACCTCGCCGGACGGCGTCACGGTGCGCGAAGTGCACGACATGCCGCACGACGGCGCCTCGTTCTTCCACGCGCTGCTCGCCACCGCCGACACCTCGGGCCGCCTGCCGTACCTGCTGGGCGGCGACCTCGCCGCCCGGTTCAGCGCCGACCCGGGCGATCCGGCGGTCACCGCGGAGGCCGTCGAGGCCGCCCGCCACCGTCTCGCCTGGGCACTGGGCGAGGACGGCAACCAGGACCTGCTCGACGCCCTCGCCCTGGACGCCGCGGACACCTTCACCCAGGCCGAACTCGACACGGCCGGCGTGGTGCTCACCCCCGCGCAACAGGCCGAGTTCGACGCCTTCGGCCGCCTCCCGCAGACCTACTGGCCCACCCCCGACCAGCGGGTGGCGCTCGCTTCGCTGGCCCTGTCCCGCCCGTTCGCGAGCGAGCCGCTGCCGGACGCCGGCACGCAGTCCGCCGACGGCACACCGGTACCGCCCGAGCGCCGCGCGGGAGACCACGGCGGAGCCGACCTGCTGCCCGCCCTCGCCGCCCGGGTCCTGGGCAGCCCGCTCACGGTGGTGACCGGCGAGGGCCGCGACCAGCTCTTCCTCCCGCACGGCGGCGACCCGGCCTCCGTCGACCCGGCCACCGACCCCGTCCTCTTCGCCACCGACGGCTTCTTCCACGCCGCGCTCCCGACCGGCAGCCCGGCCCCGGTCGCCACTGCCCTGCCGCCGAGCACGGCCCCTTCGGGTACGACGACCGGGACCTCCCCCGTCGACACCACACGCTCCGTGTCCGCGCAGCCGCCCGCGCACCGCAGCCACAGCACCGCACCCTGGCTGGCGCCCGCCGACAGCACCGGCCCGCGCTACCGCATGGACCGCGACGGCGTCCTCACCGCGCCGGACGGCGCCACCTACACGCAGGGCACGCCCACCGGCCGCGGCAACGGCTTCTTCGCCGCGCTCTCCACGGTCGTACGCCAGGCCTCGCAACAGCCCGGACTCGCCGGCCCGGAGGCGACACGGCTGCGCAGGCGCGCGGCGGCGACGCCCACCGAGCTGATGCGCCGGTACGGCCTCCCCGGCGACGGGACGACACGCGCCACGCTCTTCACGCCCCCGCCGCTCCCTGCCGGGCGTCCCGGCGATCCGCCGCCGAGCCAGTTCACGCTCGACGGCAATCTGCGCCGTCACCTCGCCGAGGCCCCGTGGGGTCCCGGGGCCGACCTCGCAGTGGCCGAGTGGGCCGCCGCGGCGACCGGCACGACCGTCACCCTGATCGAGGAGAACGGCACCGCCCACACCTACGCGGGCCCGTCCGGCGACAGCGGTTCGCACATCCGGCTCCGCCGCCGGGGCGGGGACTTCGTCCCGGTGACCCTGCACACGCCGGCGCCCCCGCCCGCGCCGAAGGCTCCGGAGCCGAAGGATCTGAAGACGTCCGAGTCCAAGGACTCGAAGACTTCCGAGCTCAAGGATTCGAAGACTCCTGAACTCAAGGACTCGAAGGGCACGGAGCTCAAGGACTCGAAGGGTACGGAGACGGAGGTCCTCAAGGGGACCGACGTGGAGGGCTCGACGCCGGTCGACACACTTCCGCCGACTCCGCTGGCTCCGCCGATTCCGCCGGTTGCGCTGGTGCCGCCGGTGCCGGATCCGGCGCTGCAGCAACCGGTCCCGCAGGACGCGATCACCGCTCCGCTGCCCCCGTCACCGACCGGCAGCGACCTCCCGGGCGTCGTGGAGGAGGAGGCGTACGAGCTGCACACGCTGTCCGGCACCGACGACGGCAACGGCACCGACGCCCCTACGGACCCTGCGCCCGCCCCGGAGCCTGCTTCGGACCCCGCCCCGGAGCCGACGCCCGCGCCGGAACCGACCCTCCGCCCCTTCAAGTTGGGGAACTTCGAGTTCACCAACTTGAACCAGACGGACAGGTACGTCGACAAGGCGGTCCGGATCATCGAGCTGCTCGACGAGCACCGCACCATCAAGACCTACGTCGGCGACCGTCCCGTACGGATCACCCTGCACCTGCGCACCACGGAAACCCCCGCGGACGTACGCGACCTGGGTGACGCCGGTGTCCAGATCAACCTCGCCAGCTACTACTTCGAGAAGTACGACACCGGCTACATCATGGGCATGCTGGCCCACGAGATCGGCCTGCACCCCCTCGCCTCCCGCAACACGGAGATTCCCGAGCAGGAGGAGGCGTACCGGGGTATGCCCCTGACGGTGCCGGGGCTCAGCGACCTGAAGACTCCGCGCACCATGAACACCGAGGGCGCGGGCCAGGCCGACCACATCATGGCCGCCTACCCGAGGACCATCCGGCACGGCATCTATCGCGACATCGTCACAGAGATGGCCAGGGTGCTCGCGCAGCGCGCGCGGATCGGCGTGCCGGGAGCCAAGTCGCAGGACGTCACCGACCTGTTCGAGACCTACCTGATGGACCTCGCCTCCATCGCCGTCACCAACGACTACCGGATCAACGCGGTCAAGGAGCCCAACTACACGGCGCGGGTCTACAACGCGTACAAGGATCTGCTGCACGCCGAGTTGGCGGGGAACCCCGCGCTGCAGGGCCTGCTGCCCTCGAACAAGACCCTGTTCGGCGTCGCACGGTCCTTCACCCAACTCGCCGGGGCCATCGCGACCAACAATCGCGGCGACAGCATCCAACAGCCCGTTGCCGACGCTCCGGCGCAGGGCGCGAACAACGACACCGCTGAGGTACGCCCGAGGCTTCCCCAGGCCGACACCGGCACGGGCACCAACACCGGCGCCGACTCCGTGTCGCAGACCAGGGACTCAGGCACATCGCGGCCCAGGGGTCCCCGCGACACCCGCCCCCGGTTCGTGGTGCGCTCCGGCTTCGACGCCCGGAGGTTCTCGTACCAGGGAGAGCCGGTCACCGAACTGACCGTCCGCGTAGCGCTGCGCGGCACGAACGAGCAGGCCAACCAGGTGTTCGACCAGCTCAGGGCAGGGGTGGACGAGTTCCTGAACGACCCGGCCCACCGCCTCCTGAACGGCGACCGGCTGCACGTGACGGTCGAGCACGTCGACCTTCCCCAGGTCCCAGGTGCCCCGGGCGCCCCGCACCTGACCGTGAACCTGGCGGGCCGGGACCAGCCGATGGACCAGACCACCTGGTGGGCCGACGCGGCCCCGGTCCAGTTCGTCCACGAACTCACCCACCAGCTCGGCCTGCGTGACGAGTACCGGGACGCCGATTCCCCGCACCGCCCCCACGTCCTCGGCAGCCTGCTGGGCGACCTCGACGCGGCGCCGGAGGACTCCTCGCTCGCCCCCGCCGGCCTGCGCGACCGGCACTTGGCCCTGCTGGGTGCCCTGATCGGGGACGTGACCCCGGCGCCTTCGCAGAACGGCGACCAGTCCGCCCCGGCCGACCAGAGCTGGGCGGCGGCCCGGGAGAGCGCCACCGCGGAACTGCGCGAGGCCATCTGGGTGGATCCGGTCTCCCTGCCCCGGTCCGCCGACGACGCGACGGCCACCGAGGTGCCGGTTCGTACGCTGCAGGACTCGAACGCGGCGCCGACCGCGCCGGAGCCGGTCCTCCGCCCGTTCAAGTTGGGGAATTTCGAGTTCACGAATTTGAATCAGACGGACAGGTACGTCGACAAGGCGGTCCGGATCGTCGAGTTGCTGGATGAGCACGGCACGATCAAGAGTTTCGTCAACGGTCGTCCTGTGCGGATTACCTTGCATGTGCGGACGACGGAGACTCCGGCGGATGTGCGTGACTTGGGTGATGCCGGTGTTGAGATCAATCTGGCGAGTTATTACTTCGAGAAGTACGACATCGGTTACATCATGGGGATGTTGTCCCATGAGATCGGCCTGCACCCCCTCGCTTCGAGCAATTCGAAGATTCCCGAGGAGGAGGAGCTGTATCAGGGCATGCCTCTGATGGTCCCCGGGCTGGAGACCCTGAGCACCCCCCGATTCATGAATACTGAGGGTGCGGGTCAGGCGGACCATGTCATGGCCGCGTTCCCGCACACGATTCGGCATGGCATCTATCGCGACATCGTGGTGGAGATGGCGGAGGTGCTGGCCCAGCACGCTCGGGTGGGTGTGGCGGGTGCGAAGCCGAAGGACGTCACGGACCTCATCGACACCTACTTGATGGACCTCGCCTCCATCGCGGTCACGAACGATCATCGGGCGCGGGCGGTGCGGGATCCGGCGTATACGGCGCG
>NZ_JBHXTO010000117.1:0-29265 GCF_042677425.1 Streptomyces sp. NPDC127119
GGTTCCCGTCCAGGCATGGGGCTGCGCCCCTCGCCCCCTTTGTCCTCAAGCGCCGGACGGGCTGGATTTCCAGCCTGTCCGGCGTTTGAGGACCGGGGGTTCGGGGGCAGCGCCCCCGAGGCAGGTACGGGACGGGTAGGGGCGGCGGGGGCGAGAAGAGCTACGCCGGGACCGACGCCACGCCCGGGGCCAGGAACGGCTTGCCGTTCACTCGGACCGAGACACCCTCACGGTCCAGGTACGGCGTGATGCCACCCAGGTGGAACGGCCACCCGGCACCCGTGATCAGGCACAGGTCGACATCCTGCGCCTCGGCCACGACACCCTCGTCGAGCATGAGCCCGATCTCCTGAGCGACGGCGTCGAGGACACGGGCGCGTACCTGCTCCTCGTCCAGGACGGAGTCGCCCTGCTTCAGCAGCGCGGCGACCTCGGGGTCGAGCTCGGGCTTGCCGCTGTCGTACACGTAGAAGCCGCGCTTGCCCGCCTTCACGACCGCCGCCAGGTTCGGCGAGACCGTGAAGCGGTCGGGGAAGGCCCGGTTGAGCGTCTCGGAGACGTGCAGACCGATCGCGGGACCGACCAGCTCGAGCAGCACCAGCGGAGACATCGGCAGCCCCAGCGGCTCGACCGCCTTCTCGGCGACCGCGACCGGCGTGCCCTCGTCGATGACGTTCTGGATCTCGCCCATGAAGCGGGTGAGGATGCGGTTCACGACGAACGCCGGGGCGTCCTTCACCAGGACCGCGGTCTTCTTCAGCTTCTTGGCGACACCGAAGGCGGTGGCGAGCGAGGCGTCGTCCGTCGCCTCGCCCCGCACGATCTCCAGGAGCGGCAGGATTGCGACCGGGTTGAAGAAGTGGAAGCCCACGACCCGCTCGGGGTTCTTGAGCTTCGACGCCATCTCGGTCACCGACAGCGAGGAGGTGTTGGTGGCGAGGATCGCGTGCGCCGGGGCGACCGCCTCGACCTCCGCGAACACCTGCTGCTTGACGCCGATCTCCTCGAAGACGGCCTCAATGATGAAGTCGGCGTCGGAGAAGCCCTCGGCCTTGTCCAGGACGCCTGTGACCAGGGCCTTGAGGCGGTTGGCCTTGTCCTGGTTGATACGGCGCTTGCCGAGCAGCTTGTCGATCTCGGCGTGGACGTAGCCCACACCCTTGTCGACGCGCTCCTGGTCGATGTCGGTCAGCACGACCGGCACCTCGAGGCGGCGCAGGAACAGCAGGGCGAGCTGCGAGGCCATCAGACCGGCGCCGACCACGCCGACCTTGGTGACCGGGCGGGCGAGCGACTTGTCCGGCGCGCCGGCGGGGCGCTTGCCGCGCTTCTGCACCAGGTTGAACGCGTAGATGCCGGAGCGCAGTTCACCACCCATGATCAGGTCGGCGAGCGCCTTGTCCTCGGCGTCGAAGCCCTGCTGGAGGTCGCCGTTCTTCGCGGCGGCGATGATGTCGAGCGCGCGGTACGCGGCCGGGGCCGCCCCGTGCACCTTGCTGTCCGCGATGAAGCGGCCCTTGGCGACGGCCTGGTCCCAGGCCTCGCCGCGGTCGATGACCGGGCGGTCGACGACGATCTCGCCCTTGAGGACGGACGCCGTCCAGATCAGCGACTGCTCAAGGAAGTCGGCGCCCTCGAAGAGCGCGTCGGCGATCCCCAGTTCGTAGACCTGCACGCCCTTGAGCTGCTTGTTCTGGTTGAGCGAGTTCTCGATGATCACCGAGACGGCCTTGTCGGCGCCGATCAGGTTCGGCAGCAGGGCGCAGCCGCCCCAGCCGGGCACCAGACCGAGGAAGACCTCGGGGAGCGAGAAGGCCGGCAGGGACGCGGAGACCGTGCGGTAGGCGCAGTGCAGACCGACCTCGACACCGCCGCCCATGGCCGCGCCGTTGTAGTACGCGAAGGTCGGGACCGCGAGCCCGGACAGCCGCTTGAAGACCTCGTGGCCGCCCCTGCCGATGGCGAGCGCGTCCTTGTGCTCCTTGAGCAGCTCGACGCCCTTGAGGTCCGCGCCGACGGCGAAGATGAACGGCTTGCCGGTGACACCGACGCCGATGATCTCGCCCGCCGAGGCCTCCTTCTCGACCTGGTCGATCGCGGCGTCGAGGTTCGCCAGCGAGGCCGGGCCGAAGGTGGTCGGCTTGGTGTGGTCGAAGCCGTTGTCCAGCGTGATGAGCGCGAAGCGCCCCGCGCCGAACGGCAGGTCGAGGTGGCGTACGTGCGCCGACGTCACGACCTCGTCGGGGAACAGCTCCGCTGCGCCCTTCAGGAGTTCAGTGGTGGTGCTCACTTGTCGCCTCCGGCGTCCTTGTGGTGCGGGTTCTCCCAGATCACCGTGGCGCCCATGCCGAAGCCGACGCACATGGTGGTGAGGCCGTAACGGACCTCCGGGTGCTCCTCGAACTGGCGGGCCAGCTGGGTCATCAGCCGGACGCCGGAGGAGGCCAGCGGGTGGCCGTACGCGATGGCGCCGCCGTACTGGTTGACGCGCGCGTCGTCGTCGGCGATGCCGTAGTGCTCCAGGAACGCGAGGACCTGGACGGCGAAGGCCTCGTTGATCTCGAAGAGGTTGATGTCCTCGATCGACAGACCGGCCTTCGCGAGGGCCTTCTCGGTCGCCGGGATCGGGCCGTAGCCCATGACCTCCGGCTCGACGCCCGCGAAGGCGTACGAGACGAGCCGCATGCGCACGGGCAGGTCGTGCTCGCGCGCGAACTCCTCGGACGCGATGATCGAGGCGGTGGCGCCGTCGTTCAGACCGGCCGCGTTGCCGGCGGTGACCCGGCCGTGCACCCGGAACGGGGTCTTGAGGCCCGCCAGGTTCTCCAGGGTGGTGCCGGGGCGCATCGGCTCGTCGGCGGTGACCAGGCCCCAGCCCGTCTCACCGACCTCCGCGTTGGTGTTGCGCACCGAGATCGGCACCAGGTCCTGCTGGATCTTGCCGTTGGCGTACGCCTTGGCGGCCTTCTCCTGCGAGCGCACGGCGTACTCGTCGGCGCGCTGCTTGGTGATCGTGGGGTAGCGGTCGTGCAGGTTCTCCGCGGTCATGCCCATGAAGAGGGCCGACTCGTCGACGAGTTTGTCGCTGACGAAGCGCGGGTTCGGGTCCACGCCCTCGCCCATGGGGTGGCGGCCCATGTGCTCCACACCGCCCGCGATGACGGCGTCGTACGCGCCGAAGGCGACGGAGCCGGCCGCGGTCGTCACGGCGGTCAGCGCGCCGGCGCACATGCGGTCGATCGAGTAGCCGGGCACGGACTGGGGCAGCCCGGCCAGGATGCCGGCCGTGCGGCCCAGCGTCAGACCCTGGTCGCCGATCTGCGTGGTCGCGGCGATGGCGACCTCGTCGATCTTCTTCGGGTCGAGTCCGGGGTTGCGGCGCAGCAGCTCCCGGATCGCCTTCACGACGAGGTCGTCGGCGCGGGTCTCGTGGTAGATGCCCTTCGGGCCCGCCTTGCCGAACGGGGTGCGGACGCCGTCGACGAAGACGACGTCCCTGACGGTACGAGGCACGATGGCTCTCCTCCAGATGCGGATTGCACTACTGCGATGCGCTGAGCGCGCGCTCAGGACCCATGCTACTTACGGGTAACGTAGCTGCCCAGTCCCGGGGCCCGGAGCGTCGAAGGTCACACTCCCAGTGTGCCCGCGCGGCTGCCACCCCGAGGCTGCCCACGCCCCTAAAGGCGGGGTCGGTGACCGGCCACGCGACGGCTGCGGGTCCGGTGGGGGTTGGCCGCGCAGTTCCCCGCGCCCCTAAAGGCGCGGGGGTGTGCCGGTCGTGTGAAGCCTGCGGCCCAAGGACCGAAAAGCCGGGGCGCAGCCCCGCTTTTCAGGGGCGCGGGGAACGGCGCGCTCAGCCGCGATGCACCTGTACTCGACGTGCAAGGGTCACCCCGTCCCACCTGAGGGGCGCGGGGAACGGCGCGCTCAGCCGCGACGCTCCTGTACTCGACGTGCAAGGGTCACCCCCTCCCGCCTAAGGGGCGCGGGGAACTGCGCGGCCAGCCCCCGCCCGCCCGCGCCGTCGAGCGGGCCGTCACCGAGGTGGTGCCGTAGACCCCCGGGGGGTCAGCACCGGTGTGGGGACCGGGTGGGAACCGCCCGCCTCCCCACCCGTGATGACCCCGAACAGCGTTCGAGCAACCTCCGCCCCGAACCCGTGCACGTCATGACTCATCGCCGACAACGTCGGATGCGTCAACCGGCACAGCTGCGAGTCGTCCCACGCCAGCAGCGACACATCCCCCGGCACGGACAGCCCCATCTCGGACGCCACCGACAACCCGGCCACCGCCATGATGTCGTTGTCGTACACGATCGCGGTCGGCCGATCCGAGGCGGACGCGGAAAGCAGTGACCGCGTGGCCCGAGCCCCCGCCTCCCCGGAGAAGTCGGTCGCCACCTGCCACGCCCCGCTCAGCTCCAGCCCCCGCGCCGCCGCGTCGAACGCGGCCGTACGGATCGCCGTGTGTCCGAGCGCCGCGGCCCCGCCCACCCGCGCGACCCTCCGGTGTCCGAGCGCCGCGAGATACCGGACGGCCTCCGTGACGGCACTCGCGTCGTCGGTCCACACGGAGGTGAGTCCGCCGGTCAGCGAGGGGTGCCCGACGGCCACGACGGGCATCCCGAGCCGTTCGACGGCGGCCACCCGCGGATCGTCGGCCCGGAAGTCCACCAGGATCGACCCGCTGACGTGTTTGCCGCGCCACCAGGAGTCCTGGAGCCCGACCTCCTCCTCCACGGTCCGCAGCAGCCGCAGCAGCAGCGAGCACGAGTGCTCGGTCAGGACGCTCTCCACGCCCGAGACGAACTCCATGTAGAACGGTTCGAGTCCGAGCAGCCTGGCCGGCCGGCAGATCGCGAGGCCCACCACGTCCACCCGCCGCCCGGCCAGCGACCGTGCGGCGAGGTTCGGCGCCCAGCCGAGTTGCCGGGCCGCCTCGAAGATGCGGTCCCGGGTCGCCTCGGACAGCCCCGGTTTGTGGTTGAAGGCGAGCGACACGGCCCCTTTGGACACCCCGGCGCGGGCCGCGACGTCCTTGATCGTGACGCGGGACGGTGTCGTCATGGTGCGGGCTCCACGCAGTACAGGGCGGAGCGTACGGTCTCCGCGTCCGGTTGCCCCGGAGTCTCCCAGCCCCGTACGCCGATGGTCACCTGTTCGCCCGGCAGCAGCGTGACGAGCCCCCGGTCGGCCGCGGCGGAGGGCGACAACCGGTCGGCCTGCAGCAGCAGATCCCGTACGAGCGTGTGGGCGGTGACCGTGACCTCTCCCGGAACGTCGACCGAGACGTCGAACCGCGGCCTGGGGTACGGGATCTCATGGTCGGCGGCAGTGAAGTGCAGCGCCCGCAGCCCCACCCGGCTTCCGCCAGGGCGCCCACCCGGGCCTCGGCCAGGAACCCCATCCGAGTCCCCGCCCGCACCCCCGCTTCCGTCCGCCACCAGGAACTCCTTCGGTCCCACCGGCACGAGATCCTCCGGTACCCGCAGGTCACCGACCGCCCGCGCCCCCGCCATCACCTCCATCCCGGCCTCCGCCACCACCCCGCCCTCGACCGACATCCGCCGCAGTACCACCCGGCACGCCCACGGCTCGGCCGACTGGTTGACCGCGGCCAGGACGAGCCCGTCCGGACGCGGCTGGAGCGTCAACAGCCGGTCCGCGTACAGCCGTTTCAGCTCGTGGTAGAGCGGTTTCTCGCGGCCGTCCCCGTCGATCGCGGCCCAACTGGTCACCGGCCAGCAGTCGTTGAGCTGCCAGACGATCGTGCCCGCGCACACCGGCCAGTGCGAGCGCCAGTGTTCGATGCCGGTGGCGACGGCCCGTGCCTGGTTCACCTGCGTGAGGTAGTGCCAGCGGTCGAAGTCGGCTTCGCCGAAGCCCTGTTCGGGTACGGCGAAGTGCCGGGCGAGCCCGCGCGCCAGCTTCCCGTTGCCGTCGTCGGCCTTCTGGTGGTGCAGCATGCCGGGGGAGTCGGGGGCCAGGACCTCGCCGGGCAGGGCGCGCCGCAGCGTGGCGTACGCGGGCGGTGCCTGCCAGCCGAACTCGGCGACGAAACGCGGCACTTCGAGCCGGTAGTCCGCGTAGTCCCGCCGGTTCCACACCTCCCACGAGTGATGGGTGCCGTGCGCGGGGTCGTTGGGATGGTGGTCCCAGGAGCCCGACCACGGGCTCCCCGCCGTGTAGGCCCGGGTCGGGTCCAACTCGGCGACCACACGCGGCAGCAGACCGAGGTAGTAGCCCTCGCCCCACGATTCCCCGGCCAGTCGCCGCTCCCAGTCCCAGTCCCGGAAACCCCACAGGTTCTCGTTGTTGCCGTTCCACAGCACGAGCGAGGGATGCGGCATCAGCCGTACGACGTTCTCGCGCGCCTCGGCCTCCACCTCGCCGCGCAGGGGCTGCTCCTCCGGGTAGGCGGCACAGGCGAAGGGGAAGTCCTGCCAGACCAGCAGGCCCAGTTCGTCGCAGGCGTCGTAGAAGTCCTCGCTCTCGTAGAGGCCACCGCCCCACACGCGTACGAGGTCCACGCCGGCGTCGGCCGCCCGGGTCAGCCGGGTGCGGTAGCGCTCGCGGGTGATCCGGGAGGGGAAGGCGTCGTCCGGGATCCAGTTGACGCCACGTGCGAAGAGCCGCTCGCCGTTGACGACGAAGGTGAACCCGGAGCCGTGCTCGTCGTCCCGCCGGTCCAGTTCGACGGTCCTGAAGCCCACGCGGCGACTCCAGGTGTCCAGCGCCCCAGTCGCGTCCGAGAGCAGCAACTCGACGTCGTACAGCGGCTGTTCGCCGTAGCCTCGCGGCCACCACAGGCCGGCGTCCGGCACCTCGAGGCGTACGACCGCGCTCGTGCCGACGACGTCCACGACGTCCACGGCCGCCTCGGCCCCGCCCACGCGGGCGCTCAGCGTCAGTCCTGCCGCCCCCCATGACCGCTCGACCTCCACGTGCAACTCGACGACGCCCAGGCGCTGTTCGACCGTCACCAGGGGGCGTACCCGCGCCATCCGGGCCGTCGTCCAGTGCTCAAGGCGGACCGGTTTCCAGATGCCGGCCGTCACCAGGGTCGGGCCCCAGTCCCAGCCGAAGGAGCAGGCCATCTTGCGGAGGTACTGGAAGGGCTCTGCATAGGCGTTCGGCCGCTCGCCGAGCCGTCCGCGCACCGCCTCGGCCTCGTCGTACGCGGACCGGAAGTGGACCGAAAGGCGCCCGCCGAGCCCCGTGACGTCGAAGCGGTACGAGCGGTGCATGTTCCGTACCGTGCCCAGGAGTCGGCCGTCCAGCCGGACCTCGGCGACCGTGTCCAGGCCGTCGAGGACGAGGTCGGTCCGCTCGTGCCCGCCCGGCTCCGGAGCGAGCGTCGTCTCGTACAGCCAGTCGCGTCGCCCCACCCACGCCACCTCGGTCTCGCCGCGCCCGAGGAACGGGTCCGGGACGAGCCCCGCCGCCAGCAGATCCGTATGGACGCAGCCCGGCACCGTGGCCGGCAGTTCGGCCCCGTCGTGCCGCAGGACCCATCCCTCGTGGATCGGCGTGACATCCAGCATGCGCACTCCTAAACCGGTATAGGCCAATGCCGACCGTACGGTGGTAATGCCTCTCGATCCTTGGCGAAATAAGGACTTTACCGGTTTAGTACCGGCTGCCAGAGTGCGGAACCAGCCATCCCACTCGTGCTCATCCGTCCCTGAACGGAGCTGGTGAAGATGAACCACCGCACGAAGATCGCCGGAAGCCTCCTCGCCGCCGCGCTGCTGGCCGCGGGCTGTACCGGAAGCGGAGGCACGTCGAAGGGCGCGGACGCCGAGGCCCCCGACGACCCGGCCAAGGTGTCCGGCACGATCAAGGTCCTCACCCACCGGACCGACCTCGTGCAGGACGGCACGATGAAGAAGTACGCGGCCGAATTCAACAAGACCTATCCGAAGGTCAAGGTCGAGTTCGACGCCCTCACGGACTACGAGGGCGAGGTCAAGATCCGGATGAACACGGAGAACTACGGCGATGTGTTGATGATCCCCGCCGTGATCAAGAAGAACGACTACCCCAGGTTCTTCGCCTCCCTCGGCGCCGAGACCGACCGCGCGAAGAAGTACCTGTTCACCGACTTCACCACGGTCGACGGCAAGGTCTACGGACAGAGCCCGATGGGAGCCCTCCCCGGCTTCCTCTACAACAAGCGGATCTGGAAGGAGGCCGGGATCACCGACTGGCCCACCACACCGGCCGAGTTCGTCGGCGGTCTCAAGGCCGTCAAGTCGAAGACCGACGCGATCCCGTACTACACGAACTTCAAGGACATGTGGCCGCTGACGCAGTGGACGTACATGGACGGCGCGGTCAGCTGCGATCCGCAGGCGACGTCCCGCCTCGCCGAGGGCGACCCGTGGGCGAAGGGCGAGGACCTGCGCGTCGCCGACACCCTGCTGTACGACATCGCGCGCGGCGGGCTGATCGAGAAGGACCCGACGACCACCAACTGGGAAGCCTCGAAGCCCAAGTTGGCCAAGGGCGACATCGCCACGATGTGGCTCGGCTCCTGGGCGATCACCCAGTTCCGGGCGGCGGCCGAGCAGGCCGGCGCGAACCCGGACGACATCGGCTTCATGCCCTTCCCGGCCCAGCGGGACGGGAAGTTCTGCGCGACCATGTCGCCCGACTACAACCAGGCCGTCAACATCAACTCCGACCACAAGGCGGCGGCCCGCGCCTGGATCGACTGGTTCACCGACACGTCCGGTTACGCGGCCGACAACCTGACCCTCTCCCCGGTCAAGGGCGCCCCGCTGCCCGCGGTGCTGCGGCCGTACGAGGACGCGGGTGTGAAGCTCATCGAGCTGGACGACGCGAAGGGCGCGGCGGTCAAGGAGATCGACAACGAGTCGGAGGTCGGCCTCTACAAGCCCGACTACCGCCAGGACCTCGTCGACCTCGCCCGCGGCGCCAGGAAGGGCAGCCTCGACGACTTCCTCGGCGACCTCGGCAAGCGCTGGGAAGAGGCACGGAAGTCCACGGGGTCCTGATGACGGACACGACCGAGAAGGCGGCGCGGCCGAGGGAGGCCGCTCCCGCCCGCCGCCCGGCGCGCGCCCGTGCCCCGCGCCGGCTGCGCCTGCGGCGGGGCCTCACCCCGTGGCTGTTCCTCGCCGCGCCGCTGGCCTTGCTGATCACGTTCACGTACGCGCCGGTCGTCAACATGGTCGCGTACAGCTTCACCGACTGGGACGGCGTCAGCCCCGAGCTGAGCTGGACGGGCACCGGGAACTACGTCGAACTCTTCACCCGCCCCGAGCTGTTCGAAGTCTTCTTCGTCAGCGGCTACTACCTGGCCGCGTCCGTCGTGCAGATCGTCGTCGCGCTCTACTTCGCGACGGTCCTCAGCTTCAACGTGCGCTTCCGGAACTTCTTCAAGGGCGTGCTCTTCTTCCCGTACCTGATCAACGGGGTGGCGATCGGTTTCGTCTTCCTCTACTTCTTCCAGGACGGCGGCACCCTCGACTCGGTGCTGAGCCTGTTCGGCGTCCACTCCGACCGCGCCTGGCTGGGCACCCCGGTCTCCGCGAACGTCTCCCTGGCAGGGGTCTCCGTCTGGCGCTACCTGGGCCTGAACTTCGTCCTGTTCCTCGGCGCGATCCAGTCCGTCCCGGGCGAGCTGTACGAGGCGGCGGAGCTGGACGGAGCGAACCGCTGGCACCAGTTCCGGTACATCATCGCGCCCGGCATCAGGCCCGTGCTCAGCCTGACCGTCATCCTCTCCATCTCCGGCTCGCTGTCCGCCTTCGAGGTGCCGTTCATCATGACCGGCGGCGCGACCGGCACCGAGACCTTCGTGATCCAGACGGTGAAGCTGGCCTTCCAGTTCAACAAGACGGGGCTCGCCTCGGCAGCCGCGGTCGTCCTGCTCCTGATCATCCTCGCGGTGACCTGGGTGCAGCGACGCCTCGTCCCGGACGACAAGGTGGATCTCGTATGAGCCGCACGCCCCGCGTCTCGCGCGGTGGGGTCGCCCGGACCCTCACCTACCTGTCGCTGATCGCCGCGAGCGTGGTCGTCCTGCTGCCGCTCCTCGTCGTCCTGCTGACCTCCCTCAAGTCGGAGAAGGAGATGGCGAACGACAGCGGGGCGCTGCAACTCCCCGACGACCTGCTGAACTTCGACAACTACGTGACGGCCTTCCAGGACGGCCGGATGCTCTCGGCGTTCGGGAACACCGCGTTCATCCTGCTGTTCTCCGTCACCGGCACGGTGATCATCGGTTCGATGGCGGCGTACGCGATCGACCGCTACACCTTCCGCTTCAGGAAGCTGGTCGTCGCGCTGTTCCTCGTCGCCACGCTCGTACCCGGGGTGACCACGCAGGTGGCGACCTTCCAGATCGTCGACAGCTTCGGCATGTTCGACAGCCGCTGGGCGCCGATCGTGCTCTACATGGGCACGGACATCGTCTCGATCTACATCTTCCTGCAGTTCGTGCGGTCGATCCCCGTCTCGCTCGACGAGTCCGCCCGGCTCGACGGCGCGAACGCCTTCACGATCTACCGGAAGATCATCCTGCCGCTGCTGAAGCCCGCGATCGCGACGGTGGTCATCGTGAAGGGGATCACCGTCTACAACGACTTCTACATCCCGTTCCTCTACATGCCGTCCGAGGATCTTGGCGTGATCTCAACGTCCCTGTTCCGCTTCAAGGGCCCGTTCGGAGCACATTGGGAGAACATCTCGGCGGGAGCGGTCCTCGTCATCCTCCCGACCCTGCTCGTCTTCCTGTTCCTCCAGCGCTACATCTACAACGGCTTCACGAGGGGCGCGACGAAATAGCCCCCGAGGCGCTCCGCGCCTCCAGGGGCGCGGGGAACTGCGCGACAAGCCACAACGGACCGGCAGTCGCGCCCCGTCCCGCACCACCAACGGCGACGGGGCGCCCCGTGCAGGTCAGGACCTACTCCTTGGTCTTGGGCTTGGCGGCCAGCGCGGCAACCAGCACAGGCGTCACCTGCGCAACCTGCCAAGCGCGAGCCCCGTACCCCGCAAGGGCAGCCGCGACCGACGCCGCGTCCGGAGCGGCCGGCGGCTCCCAGCAGACCCGCCGTACCGTGTCCGGAGTGATCAGGTTCTCCTGCGGCATGTTGAGCGTCTCCGCCAGCGCGGACACGGCGGCCCGCGCCGCCGACAGCCGCGCCGCGGCGGCCGGATCCTTCTCGGCCCAGGCGCGCGGCGGAGGCGGCCCGGTGAGCGGCTGCCCCGGCTGCGGAAGCTCGGCGTCGGGCAGCTCCTTCGCCCGGTCCACGGCCGCCTGCCACTGATCGAGCTGGCGCCGGCCCATACGGTGCCCGAAGCCGTTCAGCGCGGCGAGCGCGTGCACGTTGGCCGGTACGGCCAGCGCGGCCTCGACGATCGCCCCGTCGCCGAGGATCTTGCCCGGCGAGATGTCCCGGCGGCGTGCCGCCCGGTCCCGGGTCTCCCACAGCTCCCGTACGACGGCCATCTGCCGGCGGCGGCGCACCTTGTGCATCCCCGACGTACGGCGCCACGGGTCCTTGCGGGGCTCCGGCGGGGGCGCCGAGGCGATCGCGTCGAACTCCTCGCGGGCCCACTCCAGCTTGCCCTGCCGGTCGAGCTCCTTCTCCAGCGCGTCCCGCAGGTCGACGAGCAGCTCCACGTCGAGCGCGGCGTAGCGCAGCCACGGCTCGGGCAGCGGGCGGGTCGACCAGTCGACGGCCGAGTGCCCCTTCTCCAGTACGAAGCCCAGGACGCCCTCGACCATCGCGCCGAGCCCGACCCGCGGGAACCCGGCCAGCCGGCCGGCCAGCTCGGTGTCGAACAGGCGGCTGGGGACCATACCTATCTCCCGCAGACACGGCAGATCCTGGGTGGCCGCGTGCAGCACCCACTCCGTTCCGGAGAGCGCCTCGCCCAGGCCCGACAGGTCGGGACAGGCGACGGGGTCGATGAGCGCGGTGCCCGCGCCCTCGCGGCGCAGCTGCACCAGATACGCGCGCTGGCCGTAGCGATAGCCGGACGCCCGCTCGGCGTCGACGGCGACGGGGCCGGTGCCCGCCGCGAACGCGGCGATCACCTCGGCGAGGGCGTCCTCGTCGGTGATCACCGGCGGAATTCCGTCGCGGGGCTCCAGCAAAGGGATCGGCGCCGGTTCGACGTCGTCCGGAGGAGCGCCTCCGGTGGTTCGCAGTGAACTGTCTGCTGCGGTCTCTTGGGCGTCGGTCACCTGTCAAGGGTATCTGTGTATGACAGACGCCCGTCGACGGAACGTTCCGTCGACGGGCGTCAGAGGGTCGTAAACCAGTCAGGTCGGTGAATCCTGCATCAGTCGAACGTCCTGGTTCGTGCGAAGGGGATGATCCGGTTCAGGCGGAGGGGATGGTTTCGGCGGGGGTCAGTGGATGATTCCCGTGCGCAGGGCCACCGCCACCATGCCGGCGCGGTCACCCGTGCCGAGCTTGCGGGCGATGCGGGCGAGGTGGCTCTTGACGGTCAGCGCGGACAGGCCCATCGAGACACCGATGGCCTTGTTCGACTGGCCTTCCGCCACCAGCCGGAGCACCTCGACCTCACGGCCGGACAGCTCGCGGTAGCCGCCCGGGTGACTCGGGGAACCCGGGGGGCGGCGGTGCATACGGGCGGCGGCCGAGCCGATGGGGGCGACGCCCGGCCGGGTGGGAAGCCCGACGTTCGTACGGGTGCCGGTGACGACATAGCCCTTGACGCCGCCCGCGAGGGCGTTGCGTACGGCGCCGATGTCGTCGGCGGCGGACAGGGCCAGGCCGTTCGGCCAGCCCGCGGCACGGGTTTCGGACAGGAGGGTGAGGCCGGAGCCGTCGGGGAGATGGACGTCTGCGACACAGATGTCGCGGGGGTTGCCGATGCGGGGACGAGCCTCCGCGACGGACGAAGCCTCGATCACGTCGCGAACACCGAGCGCCCACAGGTGGCGGGTGACGGTGGAGCGCACGCGGGGGTCGGCCACGACCACCATCGCGGTCGGCTTGTTCGGGCGGTAGGCGACCAGGCTTGCGGGCTGCTCAAGGAGAACGGACACCAGGCCTCCTGGGGTGCGGGACGGGGGACCGGCTGTGGGGATGAAGCCGGGACGAACCGTGCTTTCAAGGTCACAGAGGTCTTCGGCATCAAACCCGTCCGCCTTTAGAGAATGATCACGATTTGGTGAGTAATAATGCGTGCAATTCGGACGCACGATCGATCATCCGAAGATCGAAACGAGTCCGCTCCGCTTCGATACGAGGCCGAAAGTGGTCGTATCGATAAAAGGGCAAACGTGTTTTCGTGCAGGCCGGGGGTGGTCCGGGGTCGGGTCGAGGGGTTGCGGGGGCGCGGTCGGGGCGCGGGCGCGGCGGGCCACCCTCCGGAGGTGCCCCGGAAGGGGGAGGCCGGACGGAGGGTTGACGGCGCCCCCCAGAACACAACTGAAGCCGCACCTCTCAAGAGGCACGGCTTCAGAAAGGCGGCCCCGTAAGGGGCGCGGGGCTGTGTCATCGTGCGGCTCCGCCGCGTGGGCGCGACCAGCCACGAAGGGCCTGCCTTTAAGGGGCGCGGGGAACTGCGCGACCAGCCACGACGTACCCGCGGACGGCATCCGGGCCGTCCGGCGGGGGGGCTGAGGGACAGCGCCTAGCGGCTCTGCGGCCCCCGCCGCTGCGGCAGCGTCACCACGGACGCATCGCCCGGCGCAGCCGGCGGCAGCCCCGCGATCTGCGCGAGCAGGTCGCACCAGGAGGCCAGGTGCGACGCCGTGTCCGGAACCCCGCCCAGCCCCTCCCGCGGAGTCCAGGACGCCCGGATCTCGATCTGCGACGCGGCAGGGCGCTCCGAGAGGCCCCCGAAGTAGTGCGAGCTCGCCCGCGTGACCGTCCCGCTGGGCTCGCCGTACGACAGCCCGCGGCCCTGCAGCGCACCCGTCAGCCAGGACCAGCAGACCTCGGGCAGCAGCGGATCGGAGGCCATCTCCGGCTCCAGCTCCGCGCGGACCAGCGTCACCATGCGGAACGAGCCCTGCCAGGCGTCGTGCCCGGCCGGATCGTGCAGCAGGATCAGCCGGCCGTCCGCCAGATCCTCGTCACCGTCGACGACGGTGGCCTCCAGCGCGTACGCGAACGGCGCGAGCCGTCGAGGCGCCTTCGTCGGATCGATCTCGATCTGCGGCCGCAGCCGCGCGGCCCTCAACGCATCGACGGCGGCTCGAAAAGGCAGCGGAGCCGCCTCCATCGCATCCCGCTCCCCCTCCTTCGGGTCGTCCATTCCAGCGCCGTCCGACAGTCGTCCCTGAGCCGCAGCCATGCGGGGAAGATTAAGGGGAACAGAGCCTTTGCGCAGGGAGAGACACCCGTGCGCCGGACCACTGTCCGGATCACGTTGCCGAAAAGCGCCCCCGAACGCGCCGTTTCGCGACGGTACGTAACGGAGTGCGAGTCGGGGCGTCCCCGCGTCGGACCCCGGCTCCCGGTGCCTCCGGGCCGTGCGAGACTTTTCGTCGTGAGCGTCATTGACCGCCCCAAGGGCCAGCAGCCGACCGCGACATACGACTCCGCCTTCCTCAAGGCGTGCAGGCGTGAACCCGTGCCGCACACGCCCGTGTGGTTCATGCGGCAGGCCGGACGCTCACTGCCCGAGTACCTGAAGGTGCGCGAGGGCATCCCCATGCTGGAGTCCTGCATGCGGCCCGAGCTGGTCGCCGAGATCACCCTCCAGCCGGTCCGCCGGCACAAGGTGGACGCGGCGATCTACTTCAGCGACATCGTCGTACCGCTGAAGGCCATCGGTATCGACCTGGACATCAAGCCCGGCGTGGGCCCCGTCGTCGAGAAGCCGATCCGCACCCGCGCCGACCTCGACCAGTTGCGTGATCTGACGCCGGACGACGTCTGGTACGTCACCGAGGCGATGGGGCTGCTCACCCGTGAGCTGGGTTCGACCCCGCTCATCGGTTTCGCGGGTGCGCCGTTCACTCTCGCGAGCTATCTCGTGGAGGGCGGTCCCTCCCGCAACCACGAGCACACCAAGTCGCTCATGTACGGCGACCCGCAGCTCTGGGCGGACCTGCTCGACCGCCTCGCCGACATCACGGCCGCGTTCCTGAAGGTGCAGATCGAGGCGGGCGCCTCCGCAGTCCAGCTCTTCGACTCCTGGGTCGGCGCCCTCGCCCCCGCCGACTACCGGCGCTCGGTGATGCCCGCCTCCGCGAAGGTCTTCCAGGCCGTCGAGTCGTACGGCGTTCCGCGCATCCACTTCGGTGTGGGTACGGGGGAACTGCTGGGGCTCATGGGTGAGGCCGGCGCGGATGTCGTCGGCGTCGACTGGCGGGTGCCGCTCGACGAGGCCGCCCGTCGGGTCGGCCCCGGGCGGGCCCTCCAGGGGAACCTGGATCCGGCTGTCCTGTTCGCCCCCACCTCGGTCGTGGAGGGGAAGGCCCAGGAGGTGCTTGACGCTGCCGCCGGGCTTGAAGGGCATGTGTTCAACCTCGGGCACGGGGTGCTGCCGTCCATGAGCCCCGATGCGTTGACGGGGCTCGTGGAGTACGTGCACGCGAACTCGCAGCGCTGAGGTTCGACCGGGTTCGTCTTCACCTGCGGGCCGGTGGCGGCCGGTCGCGCCGTTCCCCGCGCCCCGTGGGGACGGCGCTCACCAGCGGTGGTGGGCCCTCCTGCCCCACAGGAGGCCGCGTGGTTGGGGCGGGGGCGGGGTGCCCCGGCGCAGGGGCCAGGCCAGGAGCATGCCGGTCAGGAAGCCGACCACGTGGGCCACGTACGCGACGGTGCCGGCCTCGGAGACGCCCCTGCCGGACGAGTACACCGCCTGGAGGCCGAACCAGAAGCCCAGCACGATCCAGGCGGGCAGCCGCAGCGGCAGGAAGATCAGGAACGGCACCAGGACCCAGACCCTGGCCCGCGGGTAGAGGACCAGGTACGCGCCCAGCACCCCGGCGATCGCCCCGGACGCACCGATCAGCGGGTCGGTCGAGTCCGCGTTGACCAGGGCGAAGCCGTAGGCCGCCGCATAGCCGCAGGCCACGTAGAAGAACGCGTAGCGGATGTGGCCGAGGCGGTCCTCGATGTTGTTGCCGAAGATCAGCAGGAACAGCATGTTGCCGAGCAGGTGCACCCAGCCGCCGTGCAGGAACATCGCGGTGAGGACCGACAGTTGGGGTGACTTGTCGTAGCCGGGCGGGCCGACGGCACAGCCTTGAGCGGCGGCCCCCGCCCCCACGCCACCGGTGGGGACCGTCGTCGGGAGCTGTCCGTGGATCAGCTCCCGCGGTATCGCCGCCCACTGCTCAAGGAACGCGTGCAGCTGGCACAGCTGCGACAGATGCGACGCACCGCTGTGGCCGGTGAGCGAACTCGCCACGCCCGGAGTGGCCAGGAAGACCACGAAGTTGGCGGCGATCAGCGCGTACGTCACATAGGGCGTGCGGCGGGCCGGGTTCACGTCATGGACGGGTATGACCACGGATGGATCCTGCCCCCGGTTCAGGGAGTCTGAACGGCGGAAGGGCCGCGTGCGTATGTTTCGGCAACCACCCGAGCCCCGAGCACCACGTGAGGAACAGGTCATGAACGACCGAGCCGCTCAGCCGTTGATCGCCACGCCGGACGGCGAGGCGGAACTCGCCGTGGTACTCAGGCTGTCCTGGGAGGACGTGGCCGCGCTCGGCCAGGAGGCGGGGCGGCTGGCCGCGAGCATGCAGCGGCCCGTGACGCTGGACGAGGCGGCGAGTCATCGGCTGCGGGGGCGGCAGGTGGGGTCGCATGCGCGGCCCGCCGCCGCGTCGGCGTCGGCCATGCCGGCGGCTGCGCCGGCCGCTGTGGGTGGGCCTCAGGTTTCCGCCGTGTCCTCGTTGTCGCGGACGCCGGGGGAGCAGGCCCGACAGGCCATAGAGAAGATAAATGGGAATGCCCAGGGGGCCTGAGGGGGCGCTGTTCGGCTGCGGGCCCGGTGGGGGCTGGTCGCGCAGTTCCCCGCGCCCCTGAGGGGCGCGGGCTGTGGTTGTGTGTCGGCCGGTCGTCGGCCCGTGCCCCCAATAGGGTTTTCGACCCTATTGGGTCGTCCTGCGTACCGCTGTCACCGCCTTGCGGGCCGCTACCAGGATGGGGTCCCAGACCGGGGAGAACGGTGGGGCGTAGCCGAGGTCCAGGGCTGTCATCTGTTCGACCGTCATGCCTGCCGTGAGGGCGACCGCGGCGATGTCGACGCGCTTGGCGGCGCCCTCGCCGCCGACGATCTGGACGCCCAGGAGGCGGCCGGTGCGCAGCTCGGCGAGCATCTTCACCGTCATGAGGTCGGCCTTCGGGTAGTAACCCGCGCTGTTCGTCGACTCGATCGTGACCGCCTCGAAGCGCAGCCCCGCCCGGTGCGCGTCCTTCTCGCGCAGGCCCGTACGGGCGATCTCCAGGTCGCAGACCTTGCTGACCGCCGTGCCGACGACACCGGGGAACGTGGCGTAGCCGCCGCCGGCGTTCGAGCCGATCACCTGGCCGTGCTTGTTGGCGTGGGTGCCCAGCGCGATGTGGCGCTCGCTGCCCGAGACCAGGTCGAGGACCTCGACGCAGTCGCCGCCCGCCCAGATGTTCTCGTGGCCGCGCACCCGCATGGCCAGGTCCGTCAGCAGCCCCTTGTGGTCGCCGAGCGGCAGCCCCGCGGCCTCGGCGAGCGCCGTCTCCGGCCGGACGCCGATACCGAGGACCACCACGTCCGCCGGGTACTCGCCGTCCTCCGTCGCGACCGCGCGCACCCGCCCGTCGTCACCGGTGAGGATCTTGGTGACCTCGGCGTCGTTCACCATGGTGATGCCCATGCCCTCCATGGCCTTGTGCACCAGGCGGCCCATGTCCGGGTCGAGCGTGGCCATCGGCTCCTTGCCGCGGTTGACGACCGTCACCTCGTACCCGCGGTTGATCAGCGCCTCGGCCATCTCCACACCGATGTAGCCCGCGCCGATCACGACCGCGCGGCGGCCCTCCGTACGGCTCAGCGTGTCGATGAGCGCCTGACCGTCGTCGAGGGTCTGCACCCCGTGCACCCCGGGGGCGTCGATGCCGGGCAGCGACGGCCGTACCGGCCGGGCGCCTGTCGCGATCACGAGCTTGTCGTACGACGTCCACGCCTCGGTCCCGGAGTCCAGATCGCGGGACCGCACCCGGCCGCCGTCGACATCGAGTTCCGTGACCTCCGTACGCATCCGCAGGTCGATCCCGCGTTTCCGGTGCTCCTCGGGCGAGCGGGCGATCAGCTTGTCCCGCTCATCGACCTCGCCGCCCACCCAGTACGGGATGCCGCACGCGGAGTAGGAGCTGAAGTGTCCCCGCTCGAAAGCGATGATCTCCAGTTCGCCGGGGCCCTTCAGCCTGCGTGCCTGGGACGCGGCGGACATGCCCGCCGCGTCCCCTCCGACGACCACCAGACGCTCTTTCGTACGGGTCTCGCGACTCATAGTCATACGAACACGCTACGGCGGTCCGGCATTTCAGTCCCGCTCGGGCTCGCCGCTCTCGGCCGCGGGGACAGTCGCGGGCACGGGCGCGACGCGCGGTGTCCGGCCGCGCAGGAAACGTACCCACAGGAACAGCAGCAGCGCCGCGCCCACCAGGAACGGCAGTACCGCGCCCAGCGCCAGCGCGATCCAGCGGAACATGCTCACGAACGCGTCCCAGCCGCCCCCGAGCGCGTCGGTGAAGCCGGGTTCGTCGTCCTCGGCGGCCTTCTTCACCGGTGTCTCGGACAGCGACAGCGTGATCGTGGCCAGGCTCGTACGGTCCTTCAGCGACGCCTGCTGGGCCAGCAGCGACTCCAGGTCGGCCTGGCGCATGCTCAACTCGCCCTCCAGGGTGACCACATCGCTCAGCTTGGAGGCCCGGTCCATCAGCTCGCGGATCCGCGCCACGCTGGCCCGCTGCGTCTTGACGCGGCTCTCCACGTCGACGACCTGCTCGGTGACGTCCTCCGCCTTCGCCTTGAGGTCGAGGAGCTTGCCCGAGCCCTCCAGCTCAGTGCGGACCTCCTCGTACCGGTCCGCCGGGACCCGCAGGACGACCCGGGACCGCTCGCGGCCCCCGGAGTCGCGGTCCGTGGTCTCGTCGCCGACCATCCCGCCCGCGTTCTCGACCACGGTACGGGCCTCGGCGAGCGACTTCGGCACGTCCTTGACCTGCACGGTCAGCGAGGCGGTGTGGATGATGTGGACGGCCGGCCCCGGCACCGGGGCGGCCTCCTTGCCCCTGGCGCCGCCCGCGCCGCTGTCGGCCGCACCGCCCGCGTCCGCCGCGCCCGCTCCCGCGCCCTTGGCGTCCGAGCCGGCGGCCTTGTCCATGGCCGAGCTGTCGGACCCGCTGTCGGCCGAACCCGTGCACCCCGTGAGGGCCAGGGCGCCGGAGAGCAACAGCGCCGAGAGGAGCTGTCCGGGGCGTGCGGAGCGGTACCGGGTCGTCGTGCCGCTGTCCTTGCCGCCGCTCCTGCCACTGCCGTGTGTCCGCATGTCGGTGTACCCCCGAGGTGTCGTGATGAGCGTCGTGACGACTGACGTTCCTTCGACGCCCGGGCCCCGCGGGACGTTGGCCCGATCCGGTCCCGAAGAGGTCACGGTCCGGCCTCGTCACGGACACCCCGGTCACGCGCCGGGGCGCCGGGGGCCCGGGAGACGGCGTACCGGGTCTGGGACAGTGGACACATGCACGCAGACACACGTACGGGCCCGGGTCACGTCGTCGTCATCGGGGGCGGTATCGCCGGTCTGGCCGCCGCGCACCGGCTGCTGAACGGCGGCGCGCGCGTGACCGTCCTGGAGGCCTCCGACCGCCTCGGCGGCAAGCTGCTGCCTGGCTCGGTCGCGGGCGCCCGGGTCGACCTGGGCGCCGAGTCGATGCTCGCGCGGCGGCCCGAGGCGGTCGCTCTGGCCCACGAGGTCGGCCTCGCCGACCGGCTCCGGCCGCCGAACACGGTGGGCGCCTCGATCTGGACGCGCGGGGCCCTGCGGCCGATGCCCAAGGGACACGTCATGGGCGTCCCCGCGGACGCGGCGGCCCTCTCCGGGGTGCTCTCCGACGAAGGCCTGCGCCGCATCGAGCACGAGCGCGACCTGCCCCGCACGGAGGTCGGCGACGACGTGGCGGTGGGTGCCTTCGTCGCGGAGCGGCTCGGCCGCGAGGTCGTCGACCGGCTCGTCGAACCCCTGCTCGGCGGGGTCTACGCGGGCGACGCGTACCGCATCTCGATGCGTTCGGCCGTCCCGCAGCTCTTCGAGGCCGCCCGTACGCACGCCTCGCTCACGGAGGCGGTCCGCGAGATCCAGGCGAAGGCCGCGCGCGGTCAGAAGCCGGACCAGCCGGCGGCCCCGGTCTTCATGGGCATCGAGGGCGGCATCGGCCAACTGCCGCTCGCCGTCGCCGAGTCGGTACGGGCCCGAGGCGGCGAGATCGTCACGGGCGCCCCGGTCACGGAACTGCGCCGGGTCACGGGCGCTGCGGCCGGCGGCGAACGGCAGGAGGGCTGGCGGGTCGTCACGGGCGGCCGGACCCTGGTGGCCGACGCCGTCGTCATGGCGGTCCCCGCAGGCGCCGCCGCCGCACTGCTCGGCGCCGAGGCCCCCGCCGCCGCGGCCGAGCTGGCGGCCGTCGAGTACGCGTCCATGGCGCTGATCACCCTCGCCTACCGCCGCGACGAGGCGGCCCTCCCCGAAGGCAGCGGATTCCTGGTGCCGCCCGTCGACGGGCGGACCATCAAGGCGTCGACGTTCGCGTCCCAGAAGTGGGGCTGGATCGCCGAGGCGAACCCCGGCACGGTGGTCCTGCGCACCTCCGTCGGCCGGTACGGCGAGACGGAGATCCTCGGCCGCGAGGACGCCGACCTCGTCGACGTGTCCCGGCACGACCTGCGCGAGGCCACCGGCCTCACCGCGCAGCCCCTGGAGACCCGGGTGACCCGCTGGGACGACGGACTGCCCCAGTACCCGGTCGGGCACCACGCGCGCGTGGCCCGCATCCGCGCACACGTCGCGAAGGTGCCGGGCCTCGCGGTGTGCGGAGCGGCGTACGACGGCGTGGGCATCCCGGCCTGCGTCGCGAGTGCGAACGCCGCCGTGGACCGGCTGCGGGGCGACGACCGGCTGACGCACGCGCTGACCGCCCACCCGGTGCAGAGCCTGCACGGCGGAGCGGGAGAATAGCCCCATGAGTGACGACGCCCCCATCACCGGCCCGGCCAGGACCCCGAACGCCGGCAAGAAGGCCAAGGACCTCAACGAGGTCATCCGCTACACCCTCTGGTCCGTGTTCAAACTGCGTGACGTGCTCCCCGAGGACCGCACCGGCTACGCGGACGAGGTGCAGGAGCTGTTCGACCAGCTCGCCGCCAAGGACGTCACGGTCCGCGGCACGTACGACGTCTCGGGGCTGCGCGCCGACGCCGATCTCATGGTCTGGTGGCACGCCGAGACCGCCGACCAGCTGCAGGAGGCGTACAACCTCTTCCGCCGTACGAAACTGGGGCGCGCGCTGGAGCCGGTCTGGTCGAACATGGCGCTGCACCGGCCGGCGGAGTTCAACCGCTCGCACGTGCCCGCGTTCCTCGCCGACGAGACGCCGCGCGACTACATCAGCGTGTACCCGTTCGTGCGCTCCTACGACTGGTACCTGCTGCCGGACGAGGACCGGCGCCGGATGCTGGCCGACCACGGCAAGATGGCGCGCGGCTACCCCGACGTGCGGGCCAACACGGTCGCGTCGTTCTCGCTGGGCGACTACGAGTGGATTCTCGCGTTCGAGGCGGACGAGCTGTATCGCATCGTGGACCTGATGCGGCACCTCCGTGCGTCGGAGGCGCGCATGCACGTCCGCGAGGAGGTCCCGTTCTACACGGGCCGCCGAAAGTCCGTGACAGAACTGGTCACGGCCCTGGCCTGACAGCCCCCTAGGGGCAGCCCCCGCTAGGGGGCGCCCCCTGAGGGGCGCGGGGAACTGCGCGGCCCGCCCCCACCGGCCGGCAGTCGGCGCACTCCCTTCCGGGGCGGACCCCCGCAGGGGTTGTGTGTCGTCTGCGGCCCCGGCGGGGGCGGGCCGCGCAGTTCCCCGCGCCCCTCAAGGGCGCCCCTCAGAGCCCCTGGCGGGGCTTCGGGGGCTCGTGCGGGGCGCAGGTCGTCCGGGCGGCCGGGACCCGGCCTTCCAGGAGGTACGCGTCCACGTGGGCGTTCACGCACGCGTTGGACCCGCCCGCGATCCCGTGCGACCCGGACGCCAGCTCCGTGACCAGGGAGGACCCCGACAGCCGCCGGTGCATCTCCACCGCCCCGGCGTACGGCGTCGCCGCGTCCCGTTCTGCCGCGAGGACGAGCGTGGGCGCCAGCTCACCGGGCACCGTGCGCACGTCGAGCGGCCGTTGCCGCGGCAGCGGCCAGTAGGCGCACGGCAGGTTCATCCAGGCGTTGGACCAGGTCTCGAAGGGCGCCACGCGCGCGAGACGCGTGTTGTCGCGGTCCCAGGTGTGCCAGGCCCGCGGCCAGGGCGCGTCGTTGCACTCGATCGCCGTGTAGACGGCCTTGCTGTTCTCCTGGTCCTTCACCGAGTCCGGATGCGGCCCCGCCTGCCGGATCAGCGGCTTCGGGTCGCCCTTCAGATACGCGGAGAGCGCCTGCGCGCGATGCGGCCAGTAGTCGTCGTAGTACCCGGCCTGCAGGAACGCCCCCTGCAGCTGTCCAGGGCCGACCACACCGCCCGCGGGTTCCGCCGCGAGCCGCGCCCGTGCCCGCTCGTAACTGAGCCGCACCTCCTCCGCCGTGCGCCCCAGCCCGTACACCTCGTCGTGCCGGGCCGTCCAGGCGCGGAAGTCGGCCCAGCGGCTCTCGAAGGCGGCCGACTGGTCGAGGTTGTTGCGGTACCAGACCTTCGCCGGGTCCGGGTTCACGGCCGAGTCGAGGACCATCCGGCGTACGTGCGATGGGAACAGCTCCGCGTACAGGGCCCCGAAGTACGTGCCGTAGGACGCCCCCATGAAGGTCAGCCTCCGCTCGCCCAGGGCCGCGCGCAGGACGTCCAGGTCACGGGCGTTGTTGACGGAGGTGAAGTGCCTGATCGCGCGGCCCGACCGCTCGACACAGCCCCGCGCGTACGCCTTCGCCCGCGCGACGCGCTCCTCCTTGTACGACTCCGAGGGGTTCGTCGGCGACTGCGTGGGCCCCCTCAGGAGCAGCTTCGGGTCCTGGCAGGAGATCGGGGCCGAGCGGGCCACCCCGCGCGGGGCGTACCCGACGAGGTCGTACGCCGACGCGATGCGCTTCCACTCCGGGATCATGCCGATCAGCGGGAAGTACATGCCGGACGCGCCGGGACCGCCGGGGTTGTAGACGAGCGCGCCCTGGCGGGGGACGGACCGCTTGCCGTTCTCGGGGTCCTTGCCGGTCGCCCGCACCCGGCTGACGGTCAGTTCGATCTGCTTGCCGTCCGGGTGCGCGTAGTCGAGCGGGACCGTCACCGTGCCGCACCGCAGGGTGGCCGGGCCGTCCTCGTCCTCGGCACACGTCCCGAAGCGGATGCCGTCGGCGGCGGCGCGTTCGGCCGCGACCGCCGTGCCGCGCCGCTCGGCCCAGCCCGACGAGGCGGCCTTGGCGCTTCCCGCGGGCGCGGTGGCGACGACGGCGGTCAGCAGCAGGGATCCGGCCGTTCCGAGGAGGACGGCAGCTCGCATCAGGTTCCCTTCAGTACACGACAGTAATAAAAGGGATATTTGGTTCGGTGCCCGGCGAAGTAAACAACCGGCCCGCGGATGTCGGCCCAATGACCCCGATGCGCACCCGGCGTGCGCCCCGTAAGGGGCGCGGGGAACTGCGCGACCGCCCCCACCGGCCCGCGGATGTACGACGCTGCCTCTGCCGAGCGCTCAAGCGTGCGGTTCGCGGTGTCCGAAAGCCGCCCGCAGGTTCGGTTCGCCGACCGCGCGGATGCCGCGCACGGCCACGGTGGTGAGGTACGTACGGTCGTCGCTGTCCGGGTCCGCCCGGTGGGTCAGGGAACTGAGCAGGTGCTGTCCGGCCGGGGACGCCCAGCGGGTGTAGGGGTGCACCTCGATCCGCGCGATGGCCAGACAGCTCATGGTGAGGATGAGGGGCAGCGTGAACCAGACGGCCACCAGCGCCCGCTCGTGCTGCGCCTGAGCGGGC
Source organism: Streptomyces sp. NPDC127119 (assembly GCF_042677425.1). Classification (NCBI taxonomy): domain Bacteria; kingdom Bacillati; phylum Actinomycetota; class Actinomycetes; order Kitasatosporales; family Streptomycetaceae; genus Streptomyces; species Streptomyces sp. NPDC127119. Next base: position 24,177 of record NZ_JBHXTO010000117.1, read on the forward strand.
ATCAGCAGCGCGACGGCGGCCAGCGCCAGCACGGCCGCCGCGGCCGACCGCACCTGGGCCACGGCGCCCGCGACGGTGGTGCGCGCCCCGTCCGGCACGGCGAGGCCCGCCGCGACCAGCCGGTCGGCGAGCACGCGTACGGACTCCGCGGCGGCGGCGCTCGTGCGGACCGGCGCGATCCTCGATTGTCCGTCGGGTCCTATCGCGCCCAGGACGGAGCGCTCCATCTCGTCCCGGCCGCGCGGGTCCACGACCGTCGCCCAGCCGGTGTGGGCGAGCAGCAGACGGCGCTGGCGGGCCATCGACACGAGCGTCAGATCGGCGACCCGGGCGGGGCCGCCCGACAGGAACGCGGCCTCGTAGAGCGTCAGGCCGCGTCCGCCGAGCGTGTGCGTGTCGTCCGCGGCGGCGGCGCGGACCGAGGCCAGGCACAGGCGCGTACAGGCCGTGCCCGCCACGGCCCAGGCGAGGAGAAGGAGGAGGACCCAGAACATGCCGGATTTCTTTGCGACGGAGGACCGGCCGCGCCACGGCTTGTTCACAATTTGGACGAAGCATCGCCATGGTGTGACGTTTCGCGTCGGCGGTACTTCGGTTGCTAGGACTTGTTGTCGCCGGTCTCCGCCCCGCCGTCCGCCGCGTCGTCCGACGGCCGGGCCGTCGCCGCCGGGGGCAGGGAGTAGGTCGGGGCGGGAGTGGCGGGGACCGGGGGACTGGGCGAGGACTTCGGGCCGGCGGGCGCGGGGGAGCGGGTGAGCGGGGGCGCGCTCGCGGAGGCCGCGTCACGGGCCAGCGCGTCGAAGTCGACCAGACCGGTCGCCTCCAGGACCGTGATGTGGTCCAGCACCGTGGTGTTCGCGTCGTCGGCGAGGTCCCGGACGAGCGAGTTGCGGGTGCTCGCGCGGATCTGGGCGACCAGGCCGAACACCTTGCCGTGCGCGGCGCGCAGGATGTTCGCGAACTGCCGGTCGTACTCCCGGCCCCGCGCCGCGCTCAGCGTGGCGAGCCAGGCGCGCTGCTGTTCGCTGGGCTGGTTGGGCAGTTCGAGGCCGAGCCGCGCGGCCACGCTCCGGACGCGCGCGTCCAGGAACGTATGCCCCTCGACGAGGTGCTCGCCCGCCGTCCGTACGGCCCTGGTGGTGCCGCGGTCCTCGGCCTGCTGTCCGGCGGGCAGCTCCCACAGGCCCGCGAGCCGGACCTTGGTGACGAACTCGCGGTCCTGCGCGGACAGCGGGCCGAAACTCGTCGACACGCTCTCGGCGTTCAGGGTGTCCACGCCGGTGCCCGACCGGTCCGCGTACGACCAGATCGGGAAGACCAGCGCCACGAGGGTCGCCGTCAGACCCGCGATGATGAGCCCGGTACCCGTGAACAGCCCGCGGCCATTGATGGATCGCATGGTGCCTCCTGTTGCGGCACCGCACGTTAGTGCGCTTCTGGTGGAGCTTGGCATATTACTTCGTGGTGTACGCCAACTGTGGTACGGGTTTGGACGAATGCAGTATGCGGTCCGGACAGGCCGACCGGACCGGTCGGACCGGTGTTTTCGCAGGCGGGGGCGGTGCGGTGGGTCGTGCCGGGCGGCCGTCCTGGCGCGGGCCGCGCCGGGCCCGTACGGGAGGTGCTATGTGCCGGCTGGGTGCGTGCCCGCGCGGTCCGGTCGTCGCGGGGCGGCGCTGAGCAGGCACGGGGCCCGTTTTCCCGTACGCACGGGGTACGGCCGGCGCCCGGGTGAGCGACGTCACGGGTGACGAGGGCCCTCTACGCCTCCCGTCGACCGGTTCTCAACGCCTCAGCAGCACCCGGCGCGTGGCGCGCACCAGCCGGGCCGCCGGCCGTCGCGAGAGCGGCGCCGGGCCCGAACGCTCCAGCCACCAGTCGCTCAGCGCGCGCCGCACGGCCGGGTCCAGCAACTGACCCTCGAACAGCAGGTGCTCGGCGAAGTCCAGCGCGTCCCGCCGGTAGCCGTCGGTCATCGGGTGGCCGTGCGCGTACGCCAGGAACGCCTTCCGGTACGCCTCGGCCAGGATCTCCGGCAACTCCGGAGCGACCTTGGCCACGACATCGGCCCGCTTGCCGGCCAGCGCACGGGCCTGCACGGCCAGCCGGGTCCGGTCGAACCCCTCGGGCACGGGCGTCCCGGCGACGAGCGCGGACAGCAGGGCGGCCTGCGCGAGGGCGAGCCGCTGCCGGGCGGGGCCGGTGTCCCCGGTGTCCGTCCGGGCCTCCTCGGGCGCCACGACGGCCGCCGGGGTGCCGTCGGCCGCCTTCGCGAGTGCGGCGGCCTTCCGGGGTGCGGCGGACTTCTCGACCGTTTCGCGGATCGCGAGCAGTTCGCGTTCCAGCTCGGCCGGTTCGGGGAAGTTCTCGTCGCGTTCGAGGAGCACGCCCGGCGGGCGGACGCGGGAGGCCAGGTCGGCGAGCACGTCGAGGACCGCCGGGGGCACGGCGTGCGCGTGGCTGTCGTGCCAAACGCCGTCCCGTTCGAAACCGCCGGCGACATGGACGTACGCGATGGCCTCCACGGGCAGCTCGTCGAGCGCCCCGGCCGGGTCCTCGCCGCGGTTGACGTGGTTGGTGTGGAGGTTGGCCACGTCGATGAGCAGCCGTACGCCGGTGCGGTCGACCAGGTCGTACAGGAACTGGCCCTCGGTCATCTCCTCGCCCGGCCAGCAGATCAGCGCGGCGATGTTCTCCACCGCGAGCGGCACGGGCAGCGCGTCCTGGGCGATCCGGATGTTCTCGCACAGGACGTCGAGGGCGTCCCGGGTACGGGGGACGGGCAGCAGATGTCCGGCCTCCAGCAGCGGCGAGGCGGTCAGCGCCCCGCCCGCCCGGACGAACGCGATGTGCTCGGTGACCAGCGGGGAGCCGAGGGCCTCGGCGCGGGCCGCCAGGTCGGCGAGCTTGCCCTCGGCGGGGCGCTCGGCGCCGCCGAGCCCGAGCGACACCCCGTGCGGGACCACGGTCACACCGCGCTCCCGCAGCCGCACCAGCGATTCGGGGAGATGGCCGGGGCAGATGTTCTCGGCGACGGCCTCGACCCAGTCGATGCCGGGCATGCGCTCCACGGCCTCGGCGATCTCCGGCCGCCACCCGATTCCCGTACCCAGGTTCCTCATCGTCCCCCTCCTCCACTCCGTCACCACGACTTCACCAGGACCTTGCGCGTCTCCTTCGACGGACCTGTGTTCCGGCGTGACGGGGTGATGGCCCCGTCAGGCGGGGCCGAACCCATCGGCGGGGACGTTCAGAGCAACATTTGAGGTTCCGGCCGTCACTACGACGAGGGAGTGGCGTCCGGGTCCTCGGGGTCGGGACGGTTGGTGTTGACCGTGCCCGGGGCCCCCGGGGAGGGCCGTGACGTGGTGTTGATGTCACCGGTCGCCTCGGCGGGCGGCGCCGAACTGGGCACCACTCCGGGGACGGGGGCCGGCGGTCCCGACGGGCTGGCCGTCGCTCCGACCACCGAGTCGTTCGCGATCGCCTCGAAGTCGACGGCGCCGGTCTTCTCCAGCACCGTGATGTGGTCGAGCACGGTCTGGTTGGCGTCCGAGGCGAGCTGGCGCACCAGCGTGTTGCGCGTCTGGTTCCGTACCGCGCCGATCGCCGGGAAGATCTTGCCGTGCGCGGAGCGCAGGAGGTTCGCCCACACCTTGGGGTAGTCCGCGTCGCTCGCGTTGGTCATCTGCTGCAGCCAGCCCTGCTGCTGCTCGTTCGGCTGGTTCGGCAGCTCGACGCCCAGCTCCCGCGCGATGCCCCGTACCCGCTTGTCGAGGTCGGTGTGGCCGACGATCAGGTGGTCGGCGGCCTCCTTCATCGCGGGACTCGGATTGCGTTCGAGGGCCTGCTGCCCTGCGGGCAGCTCCCACAGACCCGCCAGCCGCACCCGGACGATGAGGTCGCGGTCGGTGGCGGTCAGCGGCCCCCACTTCGTCTGCACGGTCCCGGCGGCGAGGTTCGCCGGCCCCGTCCCGGCGCGGTCGGCGTACGACCACACGGGGAACGCGAGCGCGCCGAGCGTTCCGACGAGTGCCACGATGACGAGGGCCGTACCGTTGATACGCCGCACAGGTGCCTCCGGATTTTTACCAACTGGTCGTTGGGAATCTGTACTTGGCCAGCGCCAGAAGATACGTGCGGGACGGCGGACATGTTCAATGGTTCGTGTCTGCTGTGTCACAGACCTCACACGGCTGCGCCACAGTCCCGCGCCACAGTCCTGCGCCGCGCCCGTGCCGCGCGGCAGCCCCCTATCGCCGGCGGTCGAGGCGCAGGGCCGGGTGGTCGGCGACCACTGTGCACGAACCCGGGGCGATCTCCGTGAAGCCGGCGTCGCGGACCAGCGGGAGGCCGCTCGTGACGAGGCGTTCCCAACGCTCGGGGTCGGCCGTGCGGACGGCGAGCGGGAAGCCGGCCTCGCGCCAGGCCGTGCGGTCCTCGTCGGACAGCTCCCACCAGGCCAGCTGGGCGCCGTGGCCGGCCTGGGCCATCGCCTTGCCCGCCGACATGTCCAGGTCCGGGCTCAGCCACAGCACGGGCGTGGCCGTGTCGGTGTCCGCGGGCGGCTCCGGGTCGTCGAGGTCCGTGCCGGAGACCTGGAGGCGGGCCAGGTCCTTGGGCCAGCCGTCGAGCGGGACCGGGGGGAAGACCCGGACCTCGGCGGACTTGCCGGTGACCGTGATGCCGGGCAGGGCCTCCGCGCGGCGCCACTCCGCGCCGCGGGCCCGGCGGACGACCTTGCGGATGCGGGCGTCCTGCCAGTCGTGGACGGCCTGCGCCCACTCGCCCTCGCCGAGCGAGCGCTCGTCGCTGAGGAGGACCAGGACGGCGCGGGCGGCGGTCTCCAGGGCGTCCGTGCGGGCGGGGGGTTCGTTGCGTTCGATACGGGCGACCAGGGGCAGTACGAACTGCGGTGCGTCGTCGCGGGCGGTGCGTTCGTCCTGGAAGGGGTTGTGCGTTGTTCCGTCGCTGCTCACGTGCACCAGTTTGCCAGGAGGGGGGTGGGTGGTGCCCGGGGGTGGTGACGTGCGGGTACGTCGCTGTCTCTTATACACAACAGACGCAGCCGACGATTTATGGAGTGTAT
>NZ_JBHXTO010000118.1:0-29120 GCF_042677425.1 Streptomyces sp. NPDC127119
ATCTGGGGGCGAGGGGGCGCAGCCCCCATGCAGTGACGGGAAGGGTAGGGGCGGCGGGGGCGGAAACCCCGTCGAGCGGTACCGGAGGTTCGGGTACCGTTCAAAGCGCCCCGGCAGCAGCCTGGCCGGGCCACCTACCCCGACCCGGCGGGACATCCGGAACACACATGTACGTGGGGACTCTGTCCTTCGATCTCCTCCTCGGCGACGTACGGTCGCTGAAGGAGAAACGCTCCGTCGTCCGCCCGATCGTGGCCGAACTCATCCGCAAGCACGCGGTGAGCGCGGCGGAGGTGGAGCACATGGACCTCCACCGCAGGGCCGTCATCGGACTCGCGGTGGTCTCCGGGGACACCGGTCACCTGACCGACGTACTCGACCGGTGCGAGCGCCTGGTCGCGGCGCGCCCCGAGGTGGAGCTGCTGTCGGTGCGACGGCGGCTGCACGGGGAAGACGACGAATGAGCGTGCGGCGACAAGGATCGCCCGTACACGGATCAGCAGATAAGAGGGAGACGGACCAGTGGCCGACAACGCGCGGGCGAAGAGGCTGGCGGACCTCATCCGAGAGGTGGTTGCCAAGAAGCTGCAGCGTGGGATCAAGGACCCGCGGCTCGGTTCGCATGTGACCATCACGGACACCAGGGTCACCGGGGACCTCCGTGAGGCGACCGTCTTCTACACGGTGTACGGGGACGACGAGCAGCGCGCGGAAGCCGCAGCGGGCCTGGAGAGCGCCAAGGGCGTGCTCCGCTCGGCGGTCGGCCAGGCGGCGGGCGTGAAGTTCACTCCCACGCTCACCTTCGTCGCGGACGCCCTGCCGGACACCGCGAAGACCATCGAGGACCTCCTCGACAAGGCGCGGGCCAAGGACGCCGAGGTGCGCGAGGTCTCGGCCGGTGCCACCTTCGCCGGTGACGCCGACCCGTACAAGAAGCCGGACGAGGACGACGACGAGGACGAGTCCGACGACGCGTCCGACGGCGACGAGACGGGCGGCGACGCCGCCAAATGACGCAGAAGCAGCAGACGCCCGACGGCCTTGTCATCGTCGACAAGCCGTCGGGCTTCACTTCGCACGACGTGGTCGCCAAGATGCGCGGGATCGCCAGGACCCGCCGTGTCGGTCACGCCGGCACCCTCGACCCCATGGCGACGGGCGTGCTCGTCCTCGGTGTCGAGAAGGCGACCAAGCTCCTCGGGCACCTCGCGCTGACCGAGAAGGAGTACCTCGGCACCATCCGGCTCGGGCAGAACACCCTGACCGACGACGCCGAGGGCGACCTCACCTCGTCGGCCGACGCCTCCCAGGTGACCCGGGACGCCATCGACGCCGGGATCGCCAAGCTCAGCGGCGACATCATGCAGGTGCCGTCCAAGGTCAGCGCCATCAAGATCAACGGAGTGCGCTCGTACAAGCGGGCGCGCGAGGGCGAGGACTTCGAGATCCCGGCCCGCCCGGTGCGGATCTCGTCCTTCGCCGTGTACGACGTCCGCGGCGCCGTGGCCGAGGACGGCACACCCGTCCTGGACCTGGTCGTCTCGGTGGTGTGCTCGTCCGGTACGTACATCCGTGCGCTCGCCCGTGACCTGGGCGCGGACCTGGGTGTCGGCGGTCATCTGACGGCACTGCGGCGCACGCGGGTGGGCCCGTACAAGCTCGACACCGCGCGGACGCTCGACCAGCTCCAGGAGGAGCTGACCGTGATGCCGGTGGCGGAGGCCGCCGCGACCGCGTTCCCCCGCTGGGACGTGGACACCAAGCGCGCGCAGCTGCTGACGAACGGCGTGCGGCTGGAGATGCCCGAGGAGTACACCGGGGCCGGGGCCGTCGGGGTGTTCGATCCCGAGGGACGGTTCCTGGCGCTGGTGGAGGAGCAGAAGGGCAAGGCCAAGAGCCTCGCGGTCTTCGTCTGACCGTTCCGCGCTTCAGGTTCTTCCGGCACGTCGCGGTCTTCGCGTCGTTCGTGTTCTTTCTTTTCTCTTCTTCGTCGTGGAGCGGCGTTCACGGGGTGTCCTGTGGGCGCCGCTCCACTGTCCCCCCTCGGTTCCCCCCACCCAAGGGTGTATCCATCCACCCCCTTTCATTCACCCGTCCGGCCAGGCGCTCGGAGTGAAGCGGGGGAGCGGAAGGGGGCTTGTTCGGCTCGGGATCTGTCGCGGCCGATCATCGCGCGCCTACCGTCGAAAATCGAAGCGTCGAAAGCACGGTACGGCGCGCGCGGCGGGGAGGTTCGAGCATGACCCGGGAGACCTCGGTGACGGCTGAGGCGGATGGCGGAATCCACCGGGGCGTCGCCCGCTCAGCGCCCGACAGGACCGGGCAGCCCGCTGTCCGCTCCGGTGCGGCGGCGGACCGGTCCCTGGTGCGGATCCGGGATCTGGCCGGACGGCCGCGCGGTACCGGCTTCGTCGCGGACCACCACGGCACGGTCGTCACCAGTCACGAGGCGGTGGACGGCCTCTCCCGTCTCGTCCTGTACGCGCCCGCCGGAGACCGCACCTGCCTGGTCCCGGCCGACGCGGTCACCGCTCTCCCGGCCCTCGGCCTCGCCCTCGTCCACTGCGACGGACTGGGCGGCCTCGCCCCACTCCCGATCACCGTCCGGGACTGCGTGGAGACCGGCACGTACGTCCGGATCGCCGCGGGCGGCTGGCGGGAGGCCCGCGTACTGGGCTCGTCCGCCGTGACCTACACGGCGACCGACCGCTCTCACCTCCTCGATCCCGCGCTGGAACTGGCGATCGGTACGGCCGGCAGCGACGCGCTGCGGCTCGGCGGCGGGGCGGCCGGCGGACCGGTGGTCGACGCGGCCACCGGCGCGGTGGTCGCCGTCCTGGGCACGGCACTCCACTCCGACCGACGGGTCGGCGGCTTCGCCGTACCGCTGTCCACGGGCGGCACACCCGCCGCCGGCCCGCTCGCCGAACTGCTGGCCCGTAACGCCGCGACGGTGCCCGCCCACGGGGACGACCTCAACCTGGCGGGTGTCCTGGAACTGACGGCCACCGCCGAGTCCCCGGCGGGCTCCGGCGGGGGCCCGTCCGTCGAACGGGTCTCGGTGGTAAGGGAGTTCACCGCTTTCACCGAAGGCCCCTGGCAGCCGCCCCTCGGCTCGTACGACCCCCACCACGGGTACGGCTCGTCCGGTGTTCTCGCGCTGGTCGGTGCTCCGGGCAGCGGGCGTACGACGGAGCTGGCGGGCCTGGCCGCCCGGCGCAACCAGGGCGCGGAACCGGCTCCGACCCTGTGGCTGCGCGGAGCCGATCTGCGGGACACCGACACGTCGGTGGCCGACGCGGCCCGGCGGACGCTGGAGCGCGCGGGACGGATCGTGACCTCGCCCCTCGGCTCCCGGCCGGAGCCCACGGACGGGGACACGGGGGACGGGCCCGGAGGCGGGCGGGGCGGACTCGGAGACATCCGGCCCGAGCGGCTGGCCCGCCTCGCCGGGGACGCCGGACGGCCCCTGCTGCTCCTTCTCGATAGCCCCGAGGAGATGCCGCCGGGCCTCGCCCACCGGCTGCCGGAGTGGGCCGCCGCCACCGCCGGCTGGCTGCGGGAACAGGGAGTGCGGCTCGTGGTGGCCTGCCGGGACGAGTACTGGGAGTGGGCGGGGTCCTGGTTCCCGCCCGAGCTGCTGTACGGGCCCCGGTGGAGCGGCGGCGAGGCGTCCGCGGAACTGCCCGCCTGCGTCCGGCTCGGGGACCTGGAGGAGGACGAGGCCCGCGAGGCCCGCGAACGGTACGGGATTCCGGAGGGGGCCCTGGACGGGGCCGACGCACGGCATCCGCTGACGCTGCGGCTGCTGTCGGAGATCCGTGCCGCGCTGTCCGGAGCCCCGCCCGGGAAGGCGAAGCGGGACGAGGTCTTCGCCGCGTACCTCGATCTGATGTGTCTGCGCGTGGCCGTGCGGCTCGCGGCGGCCAACGGGCTGCGCGGGACGGCGGTGCGGCGCCTCGCGGCCCGCGTCTCCGGGCAGGTGCACGTGGCGGCACGGCGTTGTCTGGGCCCGGGGGAGGGGGAGCTGGACCGGGCGGCGTTCGAGACCCTGTTCCCGTGGGGTCCCGTGCCCGACCGGCGGCTCGGCGGCTGCACCGGCTGGGCCTCCGCCGTGCTCACCGAGGGCCTGCTCGTACCGGCCGGGGACGGCTACCGCTTCGCGCACGAGGAGTTCGCCGACTGGATCCAGGGCATGCACCTCGACCTGGACGTGGTGTTCGGGGCCCTGGCGCCCCGCCGCGGCTCCGAGCGCGACCCGAGCGGGTCCATCGGCGATCCGAGCGGCCCCGAGACCTTCGGCATCCCGCGCCACCGCCTCGCCCCCGTGCTCCAGGCCCTCCTCCTCGTGCCGCGTCAACAAGGAGACGATCACCTCACCCTCCGCCTGCGCGAACTGCTCCGCACACTCGACGACGTGCTCGACGACGCACTCGACCACGGGGACGGTGATGCGGACGCCGATGCGGCCGTCGACCTCTGGTGGGCGACCCGGCTGCTCCGAGGCGTACTGCTCCGGGTGCCCGACGCGACCCCGTATCTCGGAGTGCTGCGGCACCTCGCCGAGCACGTGGTCAGATGGCGGGCCGAAGGACGGGCCGTGCCCGAGGAGTTCGGGCCCGGGTTCTGGCGCGGGCTGCCCCTGCCGCGGGCGCACCGCTTCGATCTGCTGCGGCGGCTCGTCGTCGCGGACGGGGCGCCGCCCGCCATCGAACCGCGCTACCTGGACGCCGTGTCCGACCTCCTCGTCGCCGACCCGGCCGGGGTGCAGCCGCACCTCACCCACTGGTTCGACGACGACCGCCCGCTCCCCGCGACCCCCGACGCCACCGTGGCGACCGCCGCACAGGTCCTGCTGCACACCCACCGGCATCGCGCCCCGGACGCCCTGACCGAGGCCCTGGTCGACAGCGGGCACGCGCGCGCGGACGAACTGCTGGACGTGCTCGCCGAGGAGGAGCCGTCCGCGCTCTGCCGAGCGGTCGACCGCTGGGTGCACGACGTCCGCCCGGCCCGGCGGGCCGCGGCGGCGGCCTACGCGCTGCGGACCGCCGCGCACGTACGCACCGAGGCCGACCGGGAGTTGCTGCGCCGGACCGCGCTCGCGCTGCTGGCCCGCCCCGGCGACTGCACGCTGCACGGCGACGCCCTGGCCCTGCTGGTCCGCGATCCGCACACCAGGGCCCGCCATCTGCCGCAGGCCCTCGCCCGCTTCCGGGCCCGCGACCCGCGGCTGCCCGCGACCGCGCTGGCCGCCGCGCTGACCACACACCCCGCCCCGGTGCTCGCCGCGTTCCACGACCGCCTGCGCGAACCGGACGACGGCACGGACCTGCGTACGCTCGCCGAGGTCACGACACCGGCGCTCGCCCGCCGCGTGGCAGCCCTCGTGCGCGAGGTCGCGGAACGGCGTCCGGAGACGGCCGCGCAGGTGGCGGCGCACGTCGACCGGCGGCTGGAGCGGGGTCCCGATGCCGGCGCGGTCCTGTATCCCCTCGTCGCCGGGCTGCTCGACGGGGGCAGGCCGCCGTTGCGGGCCGCGCTCGCCGAGGTGTTCGCGGCGCCCGGCACGCCCGCGTCCCGTCCGCTGCGGCGCGAGTTCCTGGACCTCCTGCTGACCCGCGAACACGATCCGGTGGTGCTGGACGCGCTGGTACGGGCCGGCGTGCAGGGAGCGGCCCCGGGCGACGGGGAACACACCCGCGCGCTCGTCCACACCGTGGGCGTCCTGCTCGTACGCACCCCGGCCGGTGCCACCCTGTTCGACCGCGCCCTCGTCGATCTCGGCCGCCGGGTCCCCGGCTTCGCCGCGCTCGTGTGCCGCTGGCTGGCCGTCGCGCCCGAGGAGTGGTCCACCGTGGTCGGACCGAGCACGGGCCGCATGATCGAGAACCTCGCGGGGGTACGGGTGCCGGTGTGACCCCCCGCTGTCCGTCCCGCCACCCCCGCTGTCACGTGCCACCGGTCACAGGGCCCATGCCGATGCGGGTCCACAGGGCGCGGCATGGCACCCTTAGAGCTGCGTATGAGGCAGACACGGACACAGGTTCGACGAGGAGCGGTCACAGTGCAGCGCTGGCGTGGCTTGGAGGACATCCCCCAGGACTGGGGGCGCAGCATCGTCACCATCGGCTCGTACGACGGAGTCCACCGCGGACACCAGCTGATCATCAGCCATGCCGTCGAGCGGGCGCGTGAACTGGGCGTTCCGTCCGTCGTGGTCACGTTCGACCCGCACCCGAGCGAGGTCGTCCGTCCCGGCAGCCATCCGCCCCTGCTCGCGCCACACCACCGCCGGGCCGAGCTGATGGCCGAACTGGGTGTGGACGCGCTGCTCATCCTGCCCTTCACGACCGAGTTCTCGAAGCTGTCGCCCGCCGAGTTCGTGGTGAAGGTCCTCGTCGACAAGCTGCACGCCAAAGCAGTTGTCGAGGGCCCCAACTTCCGCTTCGGTCACAAGGCCGCCGGCAATGTCGCCTTCCTCGCCGAGCAGGGCAAGACGTACGACTTCGAGGTCGACGTGGTGGATCTGTACGTGACCGGTGAGGCGGGGGGCGGGGAGCCGTTCTCGTCGACCCTCACCCGGCGGCTGGTCGCCGAGGGCGAGGTCGAGGGGGCGCGCGAGATCCTCGGCCGGCCGCACCGTGTCGAGGGCGTCGTCGTCCGGGGCGCCCAGCGCGGCCGTGAACTGGGCTTCCCCACCGCCAACGTGGAGACGCTCCCGCACACCGCGATCCCCGCGGACGGGGTGTACGCGGGGTGGCTGCACGCGCAGGGCGAGGCGATGCCGGCGGCGATCTCCGTCGGGACGAATCCGCAGTTCGACGGGACCGAGCGGACGGTCGAGGCGTACGCCATCGATCGTGTGGGGCTCGATCTGTACGGGTTGCATGTCGCCGTCGACTTCTTGGCGTTCGTGCGGGGGATGGCGAAGTTCGATTCCATCGAGGGGTTGCTGGAAGCGATCTCTGACGACGTGAAGCGGTCTCGGGAGCTTGTCGCGGAGTACGACGGGGTTTGATCGGTCGGTTGTCCGGCTGGCCGTCCGTCGTGGCTGGTCGCGCCGTTCCCCGCGCCCCTAAAGGGCCGCGGCCCAGTGGCAGGCCACCTGGGAAGCGCCGCTGCCGTTCAGTATCGGTAGATCTGCCGTGCGGCAGGCGGTTGCCACGCCCGCTTGCTCCGCCTCGCCCGTCGCCAGGATGTGGCAGCGGGCGTGGAAGCGGCAGCCCTTGGGGATGCGGGACGGGTCCGGGGGTTCGCCGGTCAGGACGATCGGGGCGCCGGGGGCCTCGGGCAGGACGGACAACAGCGCCTGTGTGTACGGATGCTGAGGGGCCCTCAGGACATCCTCCACCGCACCCGTCTCGATGATCCGGCCCAGGTACATCACCGCGACCCGGTCCGCGATGTTCCACGCGAGTCCGAGGTCGTGGGTCACCACCAGGGCGGACAGGCCGAGTTCGGCGCGCAGGCGCAGCAGCAGGGCCAGGATCTCGCCGCGTACCGACGCGTCCAGGGACGCCACCGGCTCGTCCGCGACGATGAGTTCGGGCTCCAGGACGAGCGCGCCCGCGATGACGACCCGCTGGCGCTGACCGCCGGACAGCTCGTGCGGATAGCGCAGGAAGAACCGCTCGGGCGGCCGAAGTCCGGCCCGCGCGAGGGCCGTCGAGACCGCCTCGCGTTCGTCGTCCGCGTACGCGTGGATGCGCAGCCCCTCCGCCACCGCGTCGTACACCGTGTGCCGGGGGTTGAGCGAGCCGCTCGGGTCCTGGAGGACCAGCTGGACCCGCTTGCGGTACGCCTTGAGGGCCCGCGAGGAGTAGTCGAGCGGTCGGCCCGCGAAGGTGACCCGGCCCGCTGTCGGCGGGACGAGCCCGAGGAGCGAGCGCGCCAGCGTCGTCTTGCCGCAGCCCGACTCCCCGACGAGCGCGACGATCTCACCGGGCCTGATGTCGAGATCCACCCCGTCGACGGCACGGGCCCGCGCGGAATCGCCGCGCCGCGCGGGAAAGCTGACTTCAAGGCCCTCGGCGCTCAGGAGAGGGGCGGAGGAGGCCGGGGGCGCGGCGGGTACCGGTTGGGGCGTCGTCGTCATGGGGTGCTCCTCGCGTCTTCCGCCACGGCCGACCCCGTGGGGCCGGCCGTATCCGCCGTATCCGCCGGGCCCACGTGCACGCACGCCGCCCGGCGGTCCGGGGCGGCCGGGCGCAGGAGCTGGTCCTGCGAGGCGCACGAGTCCAGTGCGACCGCGCACCGGGGGTGGAACGCGCAGCCGGACGGCAGCGCGGCCGGATCGGGCGGATCACCGGGCAGCCCGCGCGGCGCGAACCGCGACCCGGCGTCCCCGATCCGCGGAAAGGCGGCCGAGAGCGCCTGCCCGTACGGATGCCGGGCGTCCTCGTACACCTGGCGGGCGGGCCCCTCCTCGACGACCCGGCCCGCGTACATCACCGCGAGCCGGTCGCAGGTGTCCGACAGGACCGCGAGGTCGTGGCTGATCATGACGAGGCCCAGCTCCTGCTCGGAGACGAGCTGCTGGATGAGCCGCAGGATCTGCGCCTGGATCATCACGTCGAGCGCGGTCGTCGGCTCGTCGGCGACGACCAGCCGGGGATCGCAGGCCAGCGCCATCGCGATCATCACGCGCTGGCGCTGACCGCCGGACAGCTCGTGCGGGTACGCGGACGCCCGTACCGCCGGAAGGCCCACCTGCTCCAGCAACTCGCCGGTCCGCTTCCGGGCGCCCGACGCGGTGGCCTTCCGGTGCAGCAGGATCGGCTCGGCGATCTGGTCCCCGACGCGGTGCACGGCGTTGAGCGAGTGCATCGCGCCCTGGAAGACGATCGACGCACCGGCCCAGCGGACCGCCCGTACCCGCCCCCACTTCATGGTCAGTACGTCCTCGCCGTCGAGGAGGATCTCCCCGCTCACCCGGGCCCCGGCGGGCAGCAGCCGCAGCAGCGCGAGCGCCAGCGTGGACTTGCCGCAGCCGGACTCGCCCGCGATGCCGACCTTCTGCCCGGCGTCCACGGTGAGGTCCACCCCGCGCACGGCGGCCACCCCTCCGGCGTACGTCACCTCCAGGTTCCGTACGTCCAACAGGGGTTGCGTGGTCGGTGTGCTCAACGGGCCACCCCCAGCTTGGGATTGAGGACGGATTCCACGGCACGCCCGCACAGCGTGAACGCGAGGGCCACGACGGCGATCGCGATGCCCGGCGGCACGAGGTACCACCACTTCCCGGCGCTCACCGCGCCCGCCTCGCGCGCGTCCTGGAGCAGACCGCCCCACGAGACCACCGTCGGATCGCCGAGACCGAGGAAGGCGAGCGTCGCCTCGGCGAGGATCGCGGAGGAGATGATCAGGGTCGTCTGCGCGAGCACCAGCGGCATGACATTGGGCAGTACGTGCCGGGACATGACATGCCAGTGGCCGCCGCCCAGGGCCTTCGCGCGTTCGATGTACGGCCGCGACTCGACGGCGAGGGTCTGCGCACGCACCAGCCGGGCCGTCGTCGGCCAGGTCGTGACACCGATCGCCAGGATGATCGTGCCGAGCGAGCGGGACATCACGGTCGCGAGCGCGATCGCGAGCACCAGCGTCGGCATGACCAGGAACCAGTCCGTGATCCGCATCATCACCGTCGCGAACCAGCCGCGGAAGTGACCTGCGGTGATGCCGATGAGCGCGCCGATCGCGACGGAGAGGACGGCCGCGAGCAGGCCCACGAGCAGGGACACCCGCGAGCCCCACACCACCAGGCCGAGCAGGCTGCGCCCGAACTGGTCGGTGCCCAGCGGGAATTCGAGGCTCGGGCTCTCCATGGGCCGCCCCGGCGCGCCCGTCACGCTCTGCACGTCGGAGCCGACGGTCAGCGGCGCGGTCAGCGCGACCAGGGCGAAGAGCGCGAGCGCGGCCAGCCCGAAGAGACCGGAGCGGTGGGTGCGGTACCGCTGCCAGAAGCGGACGGCGGAGGCGCGCCGCCGCTGCCGGGCGAGGGCGCGGGGACCGGCCTTCGCGGGGGCCGGCGAGGCCGTCGGCGGCTCGTCCCGGGCCGTCACCGGTTCGTCCGGGGCCGGCATCGGTTCGTCCGGGTCCGTCGTCGTCATCGGCCCACCCTCGGGTCGAGCAGCGGATAGATCAGGTCGGCGAGCGTGTTCATCACGATCACCGCGGCGGCGAAGACGAAGAACAGCCCCTGCACCAGCGGCAGATCGGGCACGCTCAGCGCCTGGTAGAAGAGCCCGCCGAGACCGGGCCAGGAGAAGACCGTCTCGACGAGGATCACACCGGCGACGGTCCGGCCGAGGTTGATGAAGACCAGCGTCATCGTCGGCAGCAGCGCGTTCGGCACCGCGTGGCGGCGGCGGACGAGATCGTCCCGCAGGCCCTTGGCCCGCGCGGTCGTCAGATAGTCGCTGCCCATCTCGTCGAGCAGCGCCGAGCGCGTGACCAGCAGCGTCTGCCCGTACTCGACCGCGACCAGCGTCACCACGGGAAGGACCAGATGGTGGGCGACGTCGAGGACGTAACCGAAGCCCTCCTCGCCGCCGGACTCCATGCCGCCCGTCGGGAAGAGGCCCGGGATCGGTCCGGCCCCGACCGAGAAGACGATGATCAGCAGCAGGCCCAGCCAGAACGACGGGATCGAGTAGAGGGTCAGCGCGAGGCCGGTGTTCAGACGGTCGCCGAGGCCGCCGTTGCGCCACGCGGCCCGGGTGCCGAGGAGGACGCCGATCGCCGTGTAGAGGACGAAGGACGTTCCCGTGAGCAGCAGCGTGTTCGGCAGGGCCTCGCTGATCTTGTCCATGACCGGCGCCCGGAACTGGTACGAGGTGCCGAGATCACCGGTGAGCGCCTTGCCGCAGTAGTCCGTGAACTGCTGCCACAACGGCAGATCGAGCCCGAACTCCCTTCGATAGGAGGCCAGTTGCTCGGCCGACACCTGGCGCCCGCCCGTCATGAACTTCACCGGGTCGCCGGGGATCAGCCGGAAGAGGAAGAAGCTGGTGACGAGGACGGCGAGCAGGGAGACGGCCGCGCCGCCCAGCTTGCCGGCCACGTACCGCGGATACGCGGTGCCGCGTACCCGTGGTCCGCGGGCCGCCGGTGGCCCGCCCTCGGCCGGGCCACCGGTCTTCCCCACCAGCGAGGGTGTCGCTTCAGCGGTCATGAACGGCCTTCACTGTTGGGCCACTCCCGGTTGTCCTGCCGTGCTGTCCTGCCTCGTCGGGGCCGGGGGACCAGGAGTCCGGGGGACTATTCGCGGTCCTCGGCGGTCGCGCGGCGGCGCAGCGCGAAGAACGCCCCGAGACCCGCGAGGATCACGACGCCCCCGACGATGCCGATGATGACGCCTGTCTGGCTGGAGTCGTCGGAGGACTCGCTGGCGGCGGCCGGAGTCGCCGACCACCAGCTCCAGTAGCCGTCCTGGCCGTAGATGTTGCCCGCGGCCTCGGGCATCTTCGTGATCGACGCGATCTGGTCCGTGCGGTAGGCCTCGACCGCGTTCGGGTACGCCATGACGTTCATGTACCCGGTGTCGTACAGCCGCGACTCCATCCGCTTGACGATTTCCGCCCTCTTGGTGGCGTCGTACTCGGCGAGCTGCTGGTCGTACAGCTCGTCGTACTTCTTGTCGCAGATGAAGTTGTCGGTCGCGCCGATGTCCTTGGGCGTCGCCGGGAGCGCCGCACAGGTGTGGATGGACAGGACGAAGTCGGGGTCGGGGTTGACGGACCAGCCGTCGAAGGCGAGGTCGTACTCGCCCGCGAGCCAGGGGTCGGTCACGTTGTCGAGGCAGTCGAGCGAGACGCCGATGCCG
This sequence comes from Streptomyces sp. NPDC127119, assembly GCF_042677425.1. Classification (NCBI taxonomy): domain Bacteria; kingdom Bacillati; phylum Actinomycetota; class Actinomycetes; order Kitasatosporales; family Streptomycetaceae; genus Streptomyces; species Streptomyces sp. NPDC127119. The sequence continues at coordinate 11,828 of NZ_JBHXTO010000118.1, forward strand.
AGCTTGCCCCACCACTCCTGCAGATACTTCCCGACCGCCTTGTCCTGCGGGTCCGTGGCATGGCACAGGACGCGGTAGGTGATCGGCTTGCCGTTCTTTCCGACGCGCTTGCCGTCACCGTTCTTCTTGTAGCCCGCCTCGTCGAGAAGCCGCGCGGCCTCGGCAGGGTCGTACGAGATCTGCTGGCCGCCCGCCGGTTTCCAGAAGTACGACGAGAAGCGCGGCGGGATGTAGCCCTCGCCCTCGACCGCGTGGCCCTGGAAGACCTTGTCGATGACGGTCTTGCGGTCCACGGCCGCGAACAGTGCCTGCCGGACCTTCTGGTTCTTCAGCGACTCGTGCCCGTCACCGAACTTCTTGCCGTCCTTGGCCTGCGCGCCCGGGTTGGTGGCGAGCGCGTAGAACCGGCGGCCCGGCGCGTCGTTGACCGTGACGTTCTGCTGGGTCTTCAGCGCCGCTGCCTGCGCGGGCGTCAGCCCGGACACGAACGACACCTCGCCCTTCTGCAGCGCCGCGACCGCCGCGTCCCCGTCCTTGTAGTACTTGAAGACCAGCTCGTCGAACTTCGGAGCCCCGCGCCAGAACGACTTGTTGGGCTTCAGCCGTACGTAGCTGTCGGCCTTGTAGGCCGTCAGGACGAACGGGCCGTTGCCGACGATCGGGAACTTCTTGTCGTTGTTGAACTTGGAGAAGTCGTCGACCTTCTCCCAGACGTGCTTCGGGACGATCGGCACGTCCAGCGCGGCCATCGTGGCCTGCGGCTTCTTCAGCTCGATGACCAGTTTCGTGGGGCTCGGGGCGGTGACCTTCTTGAAGTTCGCGACGAAACTGCCGTTCGCGGCGGCCGCGCCCTCGTCGGTCATCATCGTGTTGAACGTCCACGCCGCGTCCTCGGCGGTGGCCTGCTTCCCGTCCGACCACTTCGAGTTGTCGCGGATTGTGTAGGTCCAGGTGAGCTTGTCGGCCGAGGGCTCCCACCTGGTGGCCAGACCCGGGATCGCGTGGTTGTCCTTCGGGTCGTAGTTGGTCAGGTACTCGTACGTGAGCCGGTGGATGCTCGTACTGACCAGCCGCGACGCCAGGAACGGACTGAGCGAGTCGACACTCTGCGCCACGGCCACCGTGAGGACCTGCTTGCCGTCCTTCGCCTCGGCCTGCTGGGGAGCCGGGCCGAGCGGGGTCATCTGACCGACGGTGAGGGTGAGCGCGGCAGCTGCGGCGGTCGCCAAGAGCCGCACGACAGCGCCCCCGAAGGGGCGCGGGGCTGTGACATGTGCGGCTCCACCGCGTGGGCCCGCCCAGCCACGACGAACCCGCAGATTCCGTACCGGCCTGACAGCGGAGCGCCCCGCACCGAACTGGTCGTATGTGTCCATGGCTCGCTGACCTCACGTCATCACTCGCACGGAGATGGGCTGTTGCCCTGCCGATCCGGTGACCGCGGCCGGGTCGATGTGCGTGTCTATCAGCGCTGGTCGGCATGCGTCAACGGCCCGTGAACCCCGTGTGGCCTGCGGAAATAACGAGTTGACCCGGATTTCACGGTCATTGGTCCAGACCGGTGAAGGGTGCCTGGTAGGAGGCTGGCGGTACGGAACACGGCTGGTACGACGGCGTTTCGGCACCGGCCGCGCGAAGAGCGTCCCGGGGTACGCGGAGGGCCCGCGCCGTAGATGTACGGAGCGGGCCCTGAGGCTGCATCGACGGCCGAGGATTAGACCGTACGGGTGAGCCGTGCGAGCGGTTACTGCTGGGGCGGCGAGGGCGGAGGGGTCTGGGGTTGGCCCTGACCCTGACTCTGGCCCTGGGGGTCCTGGCCGCCGTGCTCGGCCTGCGAGGGCTGGGGCTGCGACTGCGGCTGGTAAGGCGCACCCGGCTGGAACGGCTGCCCGGGAGCGGGAGCGGGCGCGTTCGGGTTGAAGGGCTGGCCGGGCGCCGGCGCGGCCGGATTCTGCTGGAAGGGCGCGCCCGGCTGCTGTCCGGGCTGGGGCTGCCAGCTCTGGGGAACGGGATATCCCGCCGGACCGGGCTGCTGCGGAGGGGCTGCCTGCGGAAGCGCGGCCCCGTGCGGCGGATAGGGCTGGCCGGGGTGCGGCTGCTGCTGTCCGGGCTGGGGCTGCGGCTGCTGGTAGGGCTGAGCCGGTTGCGCGGGCGGGCCCTGCTGCGGGTACGGCCCGGGATGCTGGCCCGGTCCAGGCTGGCCCGGATACGGCTGGCCGGGTACGGGCTGGCCGGGTACAGGTTGCCCAGGAAGGGGCTGTCCGGGCATCGGCTGACCGGGCATCGGCGGGGCCGCGACCGGCGGCGGGTTGCCGTCCGACGTCCACAGGCCCTGCGACTGCTGGTGGCGCGCGATGTCCTCCGCGACCAGCGCCGAGAGGTTGAAGTACGCCTCGCGCACCTTCGGCCGCATCATGTCGAGGTTGACCTCGGCACCCGCCGCCAGATGCTCGTCGAACGGCACGACGATCACGCCCCGGCAGCGCGTCTCGAAGTGGCTGACGATGTCGTCCACCTTGATCATCTTGCCGGTCTCGCGCACCCCGGAGATGACGGTGAGGGACCGCGACACCAGATCCGCGTACCCGTGCGCCGAGAGCCAGTCCAGCGTCGTACTGGCGCTGCTGGCACCGTCCACGGACGGCGTCGAGATGATGATGAGCTGGTCGGCGAGGTCGAGCACGCCACGCATGGCGCTGTACAGCAGACCCGTACCGGAGTCAGTGAGGATGATCGGGTACTGCCTGCCGAGCACGTCGATCGCGCGCCGGTAGTCCTCGTCGTTGAACGTCGTCGACACGGCCGGGTCGACGTCGTTGGCGATGATCTCCAGCCCCGAGGGGGCCTGCGAGGTGAACCGCCTGATGTCCATGTACGAGTTGAGGTACGGGATCGCCTGGACGAGGTCACGGATGGTGGCCCCGGTCTCCCGGCGCACCCGGCGGCCGAGCGTACCGGCGTCCGGGTTGGCGTCGATCGCGAGGATCTTGTCCTGCCGCTCGGTGGCGAGCGTGGCGCCGAGGGCGGTGGTCGTGGTCGTCTTGCCCACGCCGCCCTTGAGGCTGATGACGGCGATGCGGTAGCACGACAGCACCGGCGTCCGGATCAGGTCGAGCTTGCGCTGCCGCTCGACCTCCTCCTTCTTCCCGCCGAGCTTGAACCGGGAGGACCCGGCGGTGGGCCGCCCGCTCTTCGCCTTCTGCTTCTTGTTGTTGAGCAGCCGGTCGGACGACAGCTCCACGGCCGCCGTGTAGCCGAGCGGCGCCCCCGGGTTGGTGCGCTCCCGCTGATCGTGCTGCACGGGCTGCGGCCAGGCGGTCCCGGTACGAGGATCGACGGGGGCCTGCTGTTCCGGCTGGGCCTGGGCCTGGGGCGGTTGTGCCTGCGGCTGCTGCTGCGCCTGGGGCTGCGGCTGCTGATAGGGCTGGCCCTGCTGGGGGAACGGCTGCGCGGCGGGCTGCTGGGGAGCCGGGGCCTGCGGGACCTGCGGAGCCTGCGGCTGCGGGAACCCGTAACCCCCTTGCTGGGCGGGCGAGTCGGAGACGCCCGGCTGCGGGAAGCCGTAACCGGGCTGGGGGCCGGGGGTGTTGGGCGTGTTCGCCGCGGGGGTGCCCGGCTGAACCGGAGCGCCGGGCTGTACCGGAGCGCCCGGCTGCGGGAACCCGTAAGCGGGGGCCTGCGCGGGCGGGTTCGCGGCAGCCGGGTCGGGCTGGCCCTGCTGGACGGGCGGCTGGGCCTGAGCGGCGGCCGCCCGGCGCGCACGCCGAGCCTCCTCCAGAGCGCCGCGCAGGTCCTCCGCGGGCGGCACGGGCGGCGCCGGCTGCTGGAGACCGTAACCGTCCTGAGGTGCGGGGGCGGCTGGGGCGACGGGGGGCTGCGCGGCGACGGGTCCGGGCTGCGGGAAGCCGTAACCGCCCTGCGGTCCCGGACCCGCGACCGGCGCGGAACCCGGCACAGGAGCCTGGACCGGAGGCGCGGTCGAGGCCCCGGGCTGGGGCTGCTGAGGTTGTTGCGGCTGCTGCGGCTGCGGGAAGCCTGGGGGTGCCTGGGCCGCCGGGGGCGTACCGGGAACGCTGTCCTGCGCCCCCGGAGTCGTACCCGGAGCGCTGAACTGCGGGAATCCGTAACCACCGGGCTGACCCGGCGACGCCGGAACACCGGGGACAGGCGTACCGGCGGCAGCGGGCGCACCAGGGGCGGCGGGCGCAGCGGGTGTGACAGGCCAGGCCGGCGGGGAGGGCTGCGGCGCCTGCGGCTGGAACGGCTGTCCCTGCGGCGGCGCGGACGGCTGAGCCGGAGCACTCGCCTGCGGCTGTCCGTCCTCACCCTCCGTCGACGTGGGCCACTGTCCGGCGGTGGCGGGCGCGGCCGGCTGGTACGACGGCGGCAGCGGCGGCAGTCCGCCCTGCGGCAGCGGCGGCGGGGTCCACGCGGGAGGCACGTCCTTCACGACATCGGCCGCGTTCGGGGCCGGCTCCGCGACGGCGTCCTGGGGCTCGGCACCAGGGCGCTCGGCCTCACCCGTCACGGGCGCGGAGTCATCGACGGGGCCGGAGTTCTGTGCGAGGGGGTCAACCGGTCGCGGCTCGTCGTTCTCCGTGGACGTCTGTGCGGCCGGGGCCGGGGCCGGGGCTGAGACCGGAGCCGGAGCCGAGACAGGGGCCGGAGTCGGGGCCGGAGCTGAGGGCTCGTCCTCCCGCACCTCATCCTTGCCGCCGTCCTCGTTCCCGTCTTCGTTCCCGTCCCTCTCCTTGTCCGCCGAAGGCGGCTCCTCGGCCCCGTCGTCCACCTGGTCGTCGTCCTCGGCCCCATTCCCGAACGCGACCTGGACGACCTCCCCGTCGGTGCTCTTCGGGACGTCGGCCACCTCGTCCGGACCGGCGGCCTCGGCCTTGGGCTCCGCCTTGGGCTCGGGAGTCGCCTCGCCGTCGGGTACGCGTCCGCCCTCGGCCGGGGAACCGGCCGCGGCCCGCTCCGCGGCCTCCCGCTTCACGGCGCCGGGGGAGATCCGCAGCGTGGCGCCGCTCTCGATGTCGCCCCTGTCACCGCTGCCGGCGTTGTCGCCCTGGGCCTTGCCGGGAGCCGGCGCGGCCTGAGGAGCGGCAACCGGAGGAACCGCCGCAGTCGGCGGAGACCACGACTGCCGGCCCTGGCCCTGACCTTGCCCCTGGCTTTGTCCCTGGCCCTGTCCCTGAGCTGTTCCCTGTCCCTGCGCTGTCCCTTGTCCCGGGGCCTGGAAGTTCGGCAGGTTCGGAACGCCGGCAGGCCCCCGGGCCGGAGCGACCGGAGCGACGGGAGGTGCGACCGGCTTGTTGTAAGGAGTCCCGGAGGCGAACGCGGGCACGCCCGGAAGCCGAGGGCCGAACGACGGCGCGACCGGAGCCTGCCTGGCCGCTGGCGCCGTGTCGATCGGGCCGCCCGCGTCCCACTCCGCCTTCGCGTCCGTCCGCTCCTCCCCGGCCCGGTCCGGCTCGCTCGGCTCGTTCGACGCATCCGGGGCATCCGGAGCGTCCGGCTCGTCCGTCGTGTCCGCCTCCGGCGAGGCCGGAGAAGCTCCGTCGGAACTGCCTGACGCGTTCTGCGTGTACCAGGCAGGAGGGGCGTAGTCGATGGTGAACTCGCCCGTCGTCTCGACGGCGGACTCCGCGTCGGACTGGTCATCGCCGGGTGTGGCCCAGCCCCCGCGGATCCCGTCCCGATCGCTGTTCACAATTCCTCCTGGTGTGGTCGAGCACCCTCATGCCGAGCTGCGGCGACCGTTCTCGTCGTCCGGGGCCTTTCGATGCGCCCCGGATCCCCCTGTGAAGCGGCGGTCCCGTCCTCGGGTACTACTGCCGCGCCCACCCCAGGGTAATCACCACAACCACCCCCACGGCAGGCCCGTCCACCCCTCCGGTGCCGCCCACTACGTCACAGCCTGCCCAGAAGTGGCGTACGAACGGCCTTGTACGGAAGGCAAAGTGGACAAAGAGCGTTAAAGCGAGAAGGACCGGCGGCATCCGTGCCACCGGTCCTTCTTCTCCGCTGCTGTGCGCCCCCGCCGATGCGTGCCTCCGCCGCTGTGCGGTTCGCCACCGCGTGGTCCGGCCGCCGTACTACTCGGCCGAGCCGTCCTGCGGCGCCGGCTCCAGATCGAACTCACCGTCACGGGCGCCGAGCACGAAGGCCCGCCACTCGGCCTCCGTGTACCGCAGGACCGTGTCCGGGTCGAGCGACGACCGCATGGCCACCGCGCCCTCGGGGAGATACGCGATCTCGACCCGCTCCTCGTGCTCCTCGGTACCGGGTGCGCTCTGCCATTCGACCCCCGAGATGTCGAGGGCGTAGAGCTCGTCCTTCTCCCGCTCCTTGCGCGCCTTGACGTCCTTGTCCTCTGCCTCGGCCATGGCGAAGCGACCCCTTCCAGACGAACGAACCCGACCTGTCGCGTCACCCTACTGGGACCCGCCCCGGCCTCCCCGGACTCCGAGAACCCCGGTCGGAGCGGCTCCCACCCCCTGGTACGCTGTGTTACGGCCGTATGTGTACGCACCCCCGGGCAGCCCCTTTCAGGGCTCCGGAGGACGCGCTCAACGGATCCCGCCTCCCGAGTCACGGAAGCTCCCCTGAGAAGTGGACCAGGGGCACTCGGTGGGCATCGACACAGACTACGAGGAGTACGCGTGCCGCTCGACGCCGCTACGAAGAAGCAGCTCATCACGGAGTTCGGTCAGAAGGAGGGCGACACCGGCTCTCCCGAGGTCCAGGTCGCGATGCTCTCGCGCCGTATCTCGGACCTGACCGAGCACCTCAAGACCCACAAGCACGACCACCACTCCCGTCGTGGTCTGCTGATCCTCGTCGGTCAGCGCCGTCGCCTGCTGCAGTACCTGGCGAAGAAGGACATCCAGCGCTTCCGTGCGCTGGTCGACCGCCTGGGCATCCGCCGCGGTGCGGCCGGCGGCGCCAAGTAAGACGTCGTGAAGGGAGCGGTTCCCACGCAAGAAGGGGGCCGCTCCCTTTGCTGTACGTGCGGAGTGTCACCACACCTTTGTAGTGTGGTAGCACAACGCAATACGCGGGACACAGCGTGGCACCGTCACAGCGCACAGCGACGGACGGCCGCCGCGCCGCACGACACGTACGGGACACACCACACGTACGACAGGCACCACACGTAGGACACGAGGAAAAGCGCACCTCGCCGCCGCCGGTCCTCGGTAGTGGCCCCCGGGAGAATGCGACCCCGGGAGCTTCGATCGAAGACCGGCCCGCACAAGAAGGCGCGCTTCTCCGCAGAAGCGTCCCCCTGCCACACGGGCAGGCCGGGACGAAAGACGAAAAGTATCGGAGAAAACGCTAGTGGAGAACGAGACCCACTACGCCGAGGCCGTTATCGACAACGGAACCTTCGGCACCCGCACCATCCGCTTCGAGACGGGCCGCCTGGCCAAGCAGGCCGCCGGCTCCGCCGTGGCGTACCTGGACGACGACACCATGGTGCTGTCGGCCACCACCGCTTCCAAGAAGCCCAAGGACAACCTCGACTTCTTCCCCCTCACGGTGGACGTCGAGGAGCGGATGTACGCGGCCGGCAAGATCCCCGGCAGCTTCTTCCGCCGCGAGGGCCGGCCCTCCGAGGACGCGATCCTCACCTGCCGCCTCATCGACCGCCCGCTGCGCCCGTCCTTCAAGAAGGGCCTGCGCAACGAGATCCAGGTCGTCGCCACGATCATGGCGCTCAACCCCGACCACCTGTACGACGTCGTGGCGATCAACGCCGCCTCCGCGTCCACGCAGCTGGCCGGTCTGCCCTTCTCCGGCCCGATCGGCGGCGTCCGCGTCGCGCTGATCAACGGCCAGTGGGTCGCGTTCCCGACGCACACCGAGCTCGAGGACGCAGTCTTCGACATGGTCGTCGCCGGTCGCGTCCTGGAGGACGGCGACGTCGCGATCATGATGGTCGAGGCCGAGGCCACCGAGAAGACGATCACGCTCGTCGCGGGCGGCGCCGAGGCGCCCACCGAGGAGGTCGTCGCCGCCGGTCTGGACGCCGCGAAGCCCTTCATCAAGGTGCTCTGCAAGGCCCAGGCCGACCTCGCCGCGAAGGCCGCCAAGCCGACCGGCGAGTTCCCGGTCTTCCTGGACTACCAGGACGACGTCCTGGAGGCCCTGACCTCCGCGGTCAAGAGCGAGCTGTCCCAGGCGCTCACCATCGCGGGCAAGCAGGAGCGCGAGGCCGAGCTGGACCGCGTCAAGGAGATCGCCGCCGAGAAGCTGCTCCCGCAGTTCGAGGGTCGCGAGAAGGAGATCTCCGGCGCGTACCGCTCGCTGACCAAGTCCCTGATGCGTGAGCGCGTCATCAAGGACAAGGTCCGCATCGACGGCCGCGGCGTCACGGACATCCGTACGCTCGCCGCCGAGGTCGAGGCGATCCCGCGCGTGCACGGTTCCGCCCTGTTCGAGCGTGGCGAGACCCAGATCCTGGGCGTCACCACTCTGAACATGCTCCGGATGGAGCAGCAGCTGGACACCCTTTCCCCGGTGACCCGCAAGCGGTACATGCACAACTACAACTTCCCGCCGTACTCGGTCGGCGAGACCGGCCGCGTCGGCTCCCCGAAGCGCCGCGAGATCGGCCACGGAGCGCTCGCCGAGCGCGCCATCGTGCCGGTCCTGCCGACGCGCGAGGAGTTCCCCTACGCGATCCGTCAGGTGTCCGAGGCCCTCGGCTCCAACGGCTCGACGTCCATGGGCTCGGTCTGCGCCTCCACCATGTCCCTGCTGAACGCCGGTGTGCCCCTCAAGGCCCCCGTCGCCGGTATCGCCATGGGTCTGATCTCCCAGGAGATCAACGGCGAGACGCACTACGTCGCCCTCACCGACATCCTCGGTGCGGAGGACGCCTTCGGCGACATGGACTTCAAGGTCGCCGGCACCAAGGAGTTCGTGACCGCCCTCCAGCTGGACACCAAGCTGGACGGCATCCCGGCCTCCGTACTGGCCGCGGCCCTCAAGCAGGCCCGTGACGCCCGCCTCCACATCCTCGACGTGATGATGGAAGCGATCGACACGCCGGACGAGATGTCCCCGAACGCCCCGCGGATCATCACGGTCAAGATCCCCGTGGACAAGATCGGTGAGGTCATCGGCCCGAAGGGCAAGATGATCAACCAGATCCAGGAGGACACCGGCGCCGACATCACGATCGAGGACGACGGCACCATCTACATCGGTGCCCAGCAGGGCTCGCAGGCCGAGGCCGCGCGCGCCACGATCAACTCGATCGCCAACCCGACCATGCCGGAGGTCGGCGAGCGCTACCTGGGCACCGTCGTGAAGACGACGACCTTCGGTGCGTTCGTGTCCCTGCTCCCGGGCAAGGACGGACTGCTGCACATCTCGCAGATCCGCAAGCTCGCCGGTGGCAAGCGCGTGGAGAACGTCGAGGACGTCGTCGGCGTGGGCTCCAAGGTCCAGGTCGAGATCGCCGAGATCGACTCCCGAGGCAAGCTCTCCCTGATCCCCGTGATCGAGGGCGAAGGCGACGACGATGAGAAGAAGGACGACACCGACAAGTGACGTCGAGCAGCTCTACGGCGACGGCCCGCACCAACACGGAGGCGCGGGCCGTCGCCCGTACCCAAACCCTGATCAAGGGCGAGAACGGCATCGGTACGGTCCGCAAGACCACCCTTCCCGGGGGCCTGCGCGTCGTCACCGAGACCCTGCCCTCCGTGCGCTCCGCCACCTTCGGCATCTGGGCGCACGTCGGCTCGCGCGACGAGACGCCGGCCCTGAACGGCGCCACGCACTATCTCGAACACCTCCTGTTCAAGGGCACGAACAAGCGCAGCGCCCTCGACATCTCCTCCGCGATCGACGCGGTCGGCGGCGAGATGAACGCGTTCACGGCGAAGGAGTACACGTGCTACTACGCACGCGTGCTCGACACCGATCTGCCGCTCGCCATCGACGTGGTCTGCGACATGCTCACCGGCTCGCTGATCCGCGAGGACGACGTGAACGTCGAACGCGGCGCGATCCTCGAAGAGATCGCGATGACCGAGGACGACCCGGGCGACTGCGTGCACGACCTGTTCGCGCACACCATGCTCGGCGACACCCCGCTCGGCCGTCCGGTCCTCGGCACGGTCGACACGGTCAACGCCCTCACCGCGGACCGCATCCGGCGCTTCTACAAGAAGCACTACGACCCGACCCACCTCGTGGTCGCGGCCGCCGGCAACGTCGACCACAACAAGGTCGTACGCCAGGTCCGTGCCGCCTTCGAGAAGGCGGGCGCGCTCAAGCAGCAGGCCGCCACCCCGATCGCCCCGCGCGACGGCGCCCGCACCATCCGCACCGCCGGACGCGTCGAGCTCCTCGGCCGCAAGACCGAGCAGGCCCACATCGTGCTCGGCATGCCGGGCCTGGCCCGCACCGACGAGCGCCGCTGGGCGCTCGGCGTCCTGAACACCGCACTGGGCGGCGGGATGTCCTCCCGCCTCTTCCAGGAGGTCCGGGAGAAGCGCGGCCTGGCGTACAGCGTGTACTCGTACACCTCGGGCTTCGCCGACTGCGGCCTCTTCGGCGTGTACGCGGGCTGCCGTCCGAGCCAGGTCCACGACGTGCTCAAGATCTGCCGCGACGAACTCGGCCAGGTCGCCGAGCACGGCCTGTCCGACGACGAGATCGGCCGGGCCATCGGCCAGCTCCGCGGCTCCACGGTCCTCGGCCTGGAGGACACGGGCGCGCTGATGAACCGTATCGGCAAGAGCGAGCTGTGCTGGGGCGAGCAGATGTCCGTCGACGACATGCTGACCCGGATCGCGTCGGTCACCCCGGACGACGTCCGGGAGGTCGCCGCCGAGATCCTGGGACAGCGGCCCTCGCTGTCGGTCATCGGCCCGCTGAAGGACAAGCAGGCGTCCCGTCTGCACGACGCCGTCGCGTAGAGCGGCACACGTAAAGGAATCGAGAACATGAGCAAGCTGCGCGTGGCGGTCCTCGGCGCCAAGGGGCGTATCGGATCGGAGGCGGTCCGGGCCGTCGAGGCCGCCGAGGACCTGGAGCTGGTGGCCGCCCTCGGGCGCGGGGACTCCCTGGAGGCCCTGACCGACACCGGCGCCCAGGTCGTCGTCGAACTCACCACCCCCGACTCGGTGATGGACAACCTCGGCTTCTGCGTCCGCCACGGCATCCACGCCGTGGTCGGTACGACGGGCTGGACCGACGAGCGCCTCGCACAGCTGACCGCCTCGCTGGCCGCCGCACCGGGGACGGGCGTGCTCATCGCCCCGAACTTCTCCATCGGCGCGGTCCTCACCATGAAGTTCGCGGAGGTGGCCGCGCCGTACTTCGAGTCCGTCGAGGTCATCGAACTGCACCACCCGAAGAAGGTGGACGCCCCCAGCGGCACCGCCACCCGCACCGCGCAGCTCATCGCCGCCGCCCGGCAGAAGGCGGGCAGCGCCGCGCAGCCCGACGCGACGGCGACGGGTCTGGACGGCGCCCGCGGCGCGGACGTCGACGGCGTCCCGGTGCACTCGGTCCGGCTGCGCGGCCTCCTGGCCCACCAGGAGGTACTGCTCGGCGGCGAGGGCGAGACCCTCACGATCCGCCACGACTCCCTCCACCACAGCAGCTTCATGCCGGGCATCCTGCTCGGCGTACGTCGTGTCGTGGACACCCCGGGCCTCACCTTCGGCCTGGAACACTTCCTGGATCTGAAGTAACCGCCATGGCCGCGAAAATCACGTACGCCGTCACGGCCGCCGTCCTGGTCGTCTACTTCGTCCTGGTCGGCAGCCGCGGGGTGATGCTCATCCAGCACGGCACGCTGCTCACCGTCGCCTTCGGTGTCGCCGTCCTGATCCTGCCGGTGATCGGCGTCTGGTTCCTCTGGAAGAACACCCAGTTCGTGCAGCGCGCCAACCGGCTCGCCACCGAGCTGGACGCCGAGGGCGGGCTGCCCGTCGACGAGCTGGCGCGTACCCCGGCCGGCCGTATCGACCGCGACTCCGCCGACGAGGTCTTCGCCCGCCGCAAGGCCGAGACGGAGGACGCCCCCGACGACTGGCGCAGCTGGTTCCGGCTGGCGGTCGCCTACCACGACGCCCGTGACACCCCACGGGCCCGCAAGGCGATGCAGCACGCGATCGCCCTCCACGACGGCAAGCCCGTACGCGCCTGAACGAGGTGACGACGAAGGGGCCGGCCCGCATCAGCGGACCGGCCCCTTCGTCGTCAGAGCGTTTACGCGTGCTGTCGGTACTCGTCCGCCCAGACCTCGACACCGTCCGCGGCCCGGTCGAAGGCCTCGGGGCGCCCCAGGAAGTCCGCGTTGTGCGTGGTCAGCAGGGGAGTCGTCTCATTGCCGGAGTGGCCGCCACGGACGAGGACGAGCGCCTGCCCCTGTACGGTCCGCGGGAGCCCGAGCCAGCGCACCGGCTGCTGCACGGTCCGTACGACCATGACATGCGCCCACGGTGTCGTGGTCGTGTGCAGGAATCGCACCCGGCGCAGTCCGCCGGCGCTCACCCACGCGCCCATCCGCAGCAGACGCAGGGCACCCGCGATGACCACCGCGGCGAGGGCCAGGCACACCGTGCCCCCGGACGCGTTGCCGGCCACGGAGATGATGACCGCCGCGAACAGCACGTACGAGGCGAGCAGCAGCAGAAGCGCGGCCGCGCCGACCCGCCACGGGCCGGGCCGGTAGGGACGCCGCCACTGGTCGCGGTCGTCGAACGGCAGCGCGAGATCCTCGCCGGCCTCTTCGAAAGCGCGATCGGCGGTCAGAAAGGGCAGGGGCACGACTGATCCTCACTCAATCCACGCATGGACTATGCCCGGTGAGGCTACCTAGCCCGATCTCCGCCCACCACCCGCGGGGGTCCATGAGGGTACTGACCGGCCACGGGGCCCGTGGGGAAGGGTCAGCGGCCCGAGGACGCGTCGGACTGCTGCGTGCTTCCGGGGGAGACGTCGGCCGAGAGGGCGGGCAGCCCGATGAGCAGGGAGCCCGCGAGGCCCGCGACCACGGTCAGGCCTATCAGCCATCGGCCGACCAGCTCCGAGGCGGAGGCACGCCGGCGTGGTGGGGGAGCGACATTGCTGCGGAACTGGTCGGCTTCGGCGATGAAGGCGAACGGTACTGGCTCGCGCCGACGGAACATGGGGTGCGCTTCTCCTCTGAAGACTCGAACAAATCACTGTTATCAGTGCAGACGAGCGAGTGTCCGAAATGGTGCCATGTTTCCCTGACTTTGTTGCGGCAAGGCACTGGCTGCCCCGCAAAAGGACCCCCGTAGAGTGGGCGCCGCTCCTGAGATGTGACCGGAAGGACCCACTGTGACTACCGCCGACGACTCCAAGCCTGCCTCAACTATCGACGTCACTTTGCGTGACGATGTCACTGTTGAGCTGGTGAAATCCAGCGCATCGGATACCGACGTCCTGTTCGCTGCCCGTGTCTCGACGGTCGGCGAGGAGTCCATCGAAGAACTGCACAAGGACCCTGAGCGGTCCAAGGGCTTGATCAACTACTTGATGCGTGACCGTCACGGCAGCCCTTTTGAGCACAACTCGATGACCTTCCTCATTAGCGCCCCGATCTTCGTTTTTCGTGAGTTCATGCGGCACAGGGTTGGCTGGTCGTACAACGAGGAGTCAGGTCGCTATCGCGAGTTGCAGCCCGTCTTCTACGTTCCCGACGAGTCACGCAAGCTCATCCAAGAGGGCCGTCCGGGGAAGTACGTCTTCACTGAGGGGACCCCGTCCCAGCACGCGACGGTTAGCCGCGTTCTGGGGGACTCGTACCAGCAGGCGTATAGCGCCTACCAAAAGTTGCTTGCCGAAGGAGTGGCCCGCGAGGTCGCCCGTGCGGTCCTCCCGGTGGGCCTGTTCTCCTCGATGTACGCGACGTGCAACGCCCGCTCGCTGATGCACTTCCTCGGCCTGCGCACCCAGCACGAGCTGGCCAGGGTCCCGTCCTTCCCGCAGCGGGAGATCGAGATGGTCGGCGAGAAGATGGAGGCGGAGTGGGCCCGGCTCATGCCCCTCACGTACGCGGCCTTCAACACGAACGGGCGCGTGGCCCCGTGACGCACCCCGATCGCCCTGTCGGACACGCCAGCGGGCACATCTGTACGGGTCGGCCAGGCGAAGTGTCCGTATTGCGGCATTTCAACAAGTTCATCTAGCCTGATCAAACGGACCCGGCACTGCTTGAACCCCCGAGCAGGCAGTGCCGGGTTCCACTTTTGTCCTGACTTGTCGCCTCCCCCGAGGGCAGACCGCACGGTGAGCAGCGAGTAGCGTGTTACCCATGGCTCCGACCTCCACTCCGCAGACCCCCTTCGGGCGGGTCCTCACTGCCATGGTCACGCCCTTCGCGGCGGACGGCGCACTCGATCTCGACGGCGCGCAGCGGCTCGCCACCCACCTGGTGGACGCAGGCAACGACGGCCTGATCGTCAACGGCACCACGGGCGAGTCCCCGACCACCAGCAACGCGGAGAAAGCGGATCTCGTACGAGCCGTCCTGGAGGCCGTCGGCGACCGCGCCCACGTCGTCGCGGGCGTCGGCACGAACGACACACGCCACAGCATCGAGCTGGCCCGCGACGCCGAGAAGGCGGGCGCGCACGGCCTGCTCACCGTGACGCCGTACTACAACAAGCCCCCGCAAGAGGGCCTCTACCAGAACTTCACCGCGATCGCCGACGCCACCGGCCTGCCGGTCATGCTCTACGACATCCCCGGCCGCAGTGGTGTCCCGATCAACACCGAGACCCTGGTGCGCCTCGCCGAGCACCCGCGTATCGTCGCCAACAAGGACGCCAAGGGTGACCTCGGCCGCGCCAGCTGGGCCATCGCCAGCTGCGACCTCGCCTGGTACTCGGGCGACGACATGCTGAACCTGCCGCTGCTCTCCGTGGGCGCGGTCGGCTTCGTCTCCGTGGTCGGCCACCTGGTCACGCCCGAGCTGCGGGCCATGATCGACGCGTACACGAGCGGCGACGTGCAGAAGGCGACCGAGATCCACCAGAAGCTGCTCCCCGTCTTCACCGGGATGTTCCGGACCCAGGGCGTCATGACCAGCAAGGCCGCGCTCGCCCTGCAGGGCCTGCCCGCCGGACCGCTGCGCCTGCCCATGGTCGGCCTGTCGCCCGAGGAGACCGCGCAACTCAAGATCGATCTTGCCGCCGGCGGGGTACAGCTCTAACCACAGACTTCACAACTGAATACGTACGACCAAGCAGGCCGAGCGCCTGCTCCACCAGACAACTGCTACTGCACGAACGTCATGCGCGCCACGTGCCCTGCCAGGTACGTGGCGCGTGTGGTGAGGAGAGTCTTTTGAGTCATCCGCATCCGGAACTCCGTCTGCCGCCGAAGCTTCCGCAAGGAGGCCTCCGCGTCACCCCGCTCGGTGGCCTCGGCGAAATCGGCCGAAACATGACGGTCTTCGAGTACGACGGCCGCCTTCTGATCGTCGACTGTGGCGTGCTCTTCCCCGAGGAGGAGCAGCCCGGGATCGACCTGATCCTTCCGGACTTCAGTTCGATCAGGGATCGCCTCGACGACATCGAGGGCATCGTCCTCACGCACGGCCACGAGGACCACATCGGCGGTGTCCCCTTTCTCCTCCGCGAGAAGCCGGACATCCCGCTCATCGGCTCCAAGCTGACCCTCGCTCTCATCGAGGCGAAGCTCCAGGAGCACCGCATCCGGCCGTACACGCTTGAGGTCGCGGAGGGCCACCGGGAGCGCATCGGCCCCTTCGAGTGCGAGTTCGTGGCGGTCAACCACTCCATCCCGGACGCCCTCGCGGTCGCCATCCGCACCCCCGCGGGCATGGTCGTCCACACCGGCGACTTCAAGATGGACCAGCTTCCGCTGGACGGCCGCCTCACGGACCTGCACGCCTTCGCGCGACTGAGCGAGGAAGGCATCGACCTCCTCCTCTCGGACTCCACGAACGCCGAGGTCCCGGGCTTCGTCCCGCCCGAGCGCGACATCTCGAACGTGCTGCGCCAGGTCTTCGCGGGTGCCAGCAAGCGCATCATCGTGGCCAGCTTCGCCAGCCATGTGCACCGCATCCAGCAGATCCTCGACGCCGCCCACGAGTACGGCCGCCGGGTCGCCTTCGTCGGCCGCTCGATGGTCCGCAACATGGGCATCGCGCGCGACCTCGGCTATCTGAAGGTCCCGCCAGGCCTCGTGGTGGACGTCAAGACACTGGACGACCTCCCGGAACACGAGATCGTCCTCGTCTGCACCGGCTCCCAGGGCGAGCCGATGGCGGCCCTGTCGCGGATGGCCAACAGGGACCACCAGATCCGGATCGTCCAGGGCGACACCGTGATCCTGGCGTCGTCGCTGATCCCCGGCAACGAGAACGCGGTCTACCGCGTCATCAACGGCCTGACCCGCTGGGGCGCCAACGTCATCCACAAGGGCAACGCCAAGGTGCACGTCTCCGGCCACGCCTCGGCCGGCGAGCTCCTGTACTTCTACAACATCTGCAAGCCACGCAACCTCATGCCGGTCCACGGCGAATGGCGCCACCTGCGCGCCAACGCCGAGCTGGGCGCCCTCACCGGCGTCCCGCACGACCGGATCGTGATCGCCGAGGACGGCGTGGTCGTCGACCTCATCGAGGGCAAGGCCAGAATCTCCGGCAAGGTCCAGGCGGGTTACGTGTACGTCGACGGCCTCTCGGTCGGCGATGTCGGCGAGCCCACGCTCAAGGACCGCAAGATCCTCGGTGACGAGGGGATCATCTCGGTCTTCGTGGTGCTGGACACCAGCACGGGCAAGATCACCGGAGGGCCGCACATCCAGGCCCGCGGCTCGGGCATCGAGGACTCCGCCTTCAGCGCCGTCCTCCCGAAGGTCGTCGAGGTCCTGGAGAGGTCCGCCCAGGACGGCGTCGTCGAAGCCCACCAGATGCAGCAGCTCATCCGCCGCACGCTGGGCAAGTGGGTCTCGGACACCTACCGCCGCCGGCCGATGATCCTGCCGGTCGTCGTCGAGGTCTGAGCCACCTCGTAGCACGTACACCCGGAGCGGGGCACCTCGATTTGCATCGGGGCGCTCCGCTCCAGTACGTTTACGGCTCCGCCTGAACGGGAACCCGACACAACTTGGTGTCCGGGCCTCCTCGCAGGGGGCGGGAATTCCGACTCAGAACTTCTGATAAAGTCGGAATCGCCGGAAAGGGAAACGCGAAAGCGAAAACCTGGAAAGCACCGAGGAAATCGGAACCGGAAACGGTCTGATAGAGTCGGAAACGCAAGACAGC
>NZ_JBHXTO010000119.1:0-29054 GCF_042677425.1 Streptomyces sp. NPDC127119
ATCTTCAGCCCGTCCGGCGGTTGAGGACAAAGGGGGGCGAGGGGGCGCAGCCCCCATATGCGGACGGGAACGGGTAGGGGCGGCGGGGGCGAGGTCGGTTTCACGGTCGGGTCCGCCGGGGCTGGGTGAGTGCCGCGCCCGTCAGGACGATCGCGGCGCCCACCGGGGTCGACCACGTCAGTGGTTCGTTCAGGATCGCGACGCCCGCGGCCGTGGCGATGACCGGGATGAAGTACGTGACCATCTGGGCCGTGGTCGGGCCGACTTCCGAGACCAGGCCGTACTGGACGAGGAAGGCGAAGCCCGTGCCGAGGGTGCCGAGGGCGATCACCGCGAGCAGCGGGACGAGCGCGAAGTGGGTCGGGGCGGTCGTGAACAGCGGTGTCACGAAGGCCAGTTGCGCTGTCGCGAGGAACAGCTGGGCGCCGGTCAGCGACAGGTTCGAGTGGCTGGAGCCGGCCAGCGTGCGACGGATGTAGATCCAGCCGATCGGGTAGCTGAGCGAGGCCAGCAGCGCCATCGTGGTGCCCGCGGCGTCCAGGCCGTCGAAGCCCTGCCAGGCGCCGAGCACCGTCAGCACGCCGAGGAATCCGATGCCGAGGCCCGCGACTCGACGGCGGGTCGGCCGGTCCTCGGAGAGGGCCACCATCGACAGCGCCATGCCCCACAGGGGCGAGGTCGCGTTGCAGATGCCCGCGAGGGTGGACGGGATCGTCAGTTCGGAGTACGCGAACAGTGAGAACGGCAGGGCGTTGAGGAGCAGGGCCCCCACCGCGAGGTGCCCCCAGGTGCGCACCCCGCGGGGCAGACGCTCGCGTTTCCAGGCCATCGCCGCGGCGAGTACCAGCGTGCCGAAGAACAGTCGGCCGAACGTCACCTGGAACGGAGCGTAGCCGTCCGTGCCCACCTTGATCAGAAGGAAGCTGAAACCCCAGACGAGGGAGAGGGCGCCGAAGCGCAGGCGCCAGCCGAGAGCCGGGCGGGGCGGGGGCGAGGAGGCGGTGGGTGCGGCAGGTGCGGCGGGGAGAGGCGTGCGGGGCTCGGTCGGGGCGCTCATGTGTCTCACCCTGGCCGAAGCAATCTCGTAGAACAAGCGAGACTTTTGGTCCGGTATCGCGTAGCATCACTTACATGTTGAACCTGGAGCGGCTGCGTACTCTCGACGCCCTCGCCCGCCACGGCTCGGTCGGTGGCGCGGCCGACGGGCTGCATGTGACGACCTCGGCGGTCTCCCAGCAGATGTCCAAGCTGGAGCGCGAAGTGGGCCAGCAACTGCTCGCCAAGAACGGGCGGGGGGTGCGGCTGACCGACGCCGGGCGGTTGCTCGCCGACCATGCCGCCCGGATCTTGTCCCAGGTCGAGCTCGCCCAGTCCGATCTGGAGGCGCAGCGCGGACAGGTGGTGGGGGAGCTGCGGCTGTCCGCGTTCCCCACGGCCGCGCGCGGGCTGTTCCCGGGGGCTCTGGCCGCGCTGCGCGCCGAGCATCCCGGACTGAGTGTCCGCTCACGTGAGCTGGAGCCGGAGGACGGGGTGGCCGGGGTGCTGCGCGGCGACATCGATCTGGCGGTGGTGCTCGACTGGTACAACAGGCCGTTGCCGCTGACCGAGGGGCTGGTCAAGGCCTCGCTCCTCGACGACCCCGCCGATGTGGCGATGCCCGCTGATCACCGCCTCGCCGATCGCTCGGAGGTGGATCTGGAGGACTTCGCCGACGACGAGTGGATCGCCTGGGAGGAGGGCGAGTTCTGTCATGAGTGGCTGCTCTTCACCTTGCGGGGCAAGGGGATCGAGCCGATGATCGCCCACCGCGCGGAGGAGCATCACACCCAGCTCGCCCTGGTCGCGGCGGGGCTCGGCGTGTGTGTCGCGCCCAGGCTCGGGCGCGGTCCGGTGCCGGCGGGGGTGCGGACGGTCCCGGTGCGGCACCGGGTCACCAGGCATGTGTACGCGGTGTGGCGGGCGGACGCCGACCGCCGCCCGTCGATCAGAGCGGTGGCGGACGCGCTGCGGACGGCGGGGGCGGCGTACGGGTGACGACACGGTTGACCCGGTCCGCCCGTACCGGCTCAGCCGTCCCCCAGGGCAAGCCCTCCGCTACAGGTCCGCGAGTTTGCGGAAGTCCCACGAGGCGGTCGCCTCGGGCGTCAGGCGCATCCAGGCATGTCTGCCGTCGTGCGGCATCTCGTCCAGGCCGAAGTTCTTGCGGGCGAACAGCCGCTCCACGGCGTCGAGTTCGGGGTAGGGCTCGCCCGTGCGTGGCACTTCACCGACGAACTCCACCGATCCCGACACCTCGACGCCCCGCAGCTGGTCGTACTCCTCGCCGGTGTCGACGACCACGGCCACCCGCGGATCGCGGCGCAGGTCGGCCCATCGTTTGCTGCGTGTGATCGAGTACAGCCAGAGCGACTTGCCGTCCCAGACGAACCAGAGCGTGCTGACGTGCGGGGCGCCGTCCGCGGAGACGGTCGCGACGCGGCACGTGCGCTGGGTGGTCAGGAACTCGTCGAGTTCCTCGGGCGTCATCATGATTCTTCGGCCCCGGCGCTGGGTGACGGCCATGCGGCTCCCTCTTCTCCGACTGTGACGGCATCTCCGACGCGGTGTCTGATGCCGCGTCAGGAAAGCATGGGTCGTCTTCCGTCCGTACGCAATGGTGGCTACGCTCGCCCGCCACCGCCGGTCGAACCGACCCGGTTCGGGCGGACCGGGAAGACCGTTCGCGACAGGGGAAAGCCATGCCGTCGTACGAAGCGCTCAGCGAACTCCTCGATCCCGCCACCACGGTGCTGCTGACCGTCGAGTGCCAGCAGGGTGTCGTCGGCCCGGACAGCGCGCTGCCGGAACTCGCCCGGGAGGCCCGTTCGTCGGGCGTGCTGGACCGGATCGCCCGTCTGGTGGCCGCGGCCCACGAGAGCGGCGTACAGGTGATGCACGCGATCGCCGAGCGCCGTCCGGACGGCCGCGGCGCCAACCACAACGCCCGGCTGTTCCGCGCGGCCGAACGTCTGCCGGTGCAGCAACTGGCCGGCAGTACGGCGGTCCGGGTGGCGCCGCCCGTGGAGGTCGCCGCGGAGGACCTCGTCGTACGCCGGCTGCACGGTCTGTCGCCCCTCGCGGGCACCGACGTCGACGCGCTGCTGCGCAATCTGGGGTGCCGCATGCTCGTCGTGACCGGTGTGTCCGCCAATGTGGCCGTACCCAACACGGTGTTCGACGCCGTGAACCGCGGCTACACGGCCGTGGTGCCGGGGGACGCCATCGCGGGTGTGCCCTCGGACTACACCCCCGCGATGATCCGCAACACGCTCGCCCTGGTGGCCACCATCACCACCACGGACGACGTGCTGACCTGCTTCAAGCGGCCCCGCCGGGTCAGGCGAGCGTGATCGAGTCCCCGCTCACCTTGATCTCGGCGGCGGTCAGTCCGCTGGTCGCGGGCCCCTTCTTGACGGCGCCGTCCGCGACGCTGAACTGGCTGCCGTGGGCGGGGCAGGTGATGAGGCCGTTGTCCACGCTGTTCACGCGCTGCTGCTGGTGCGGGCACACCGTGGAGAAGGCCTTGAACTCGCCGGCCGTCGGCTGGGTGACGACCACGGACTGGTCGGCGAAGACCTTCCCGCCGCCCTCGGGGATGTCGGTGGTCTTGGCGAGTACCGCACCGCCGGCGGATCCGGTCGACGCGCCGGAGGAGGAGTTCGAGGAGGAGTCGGACGACTTGTCGTCGGAGCCCCCGCAGGCGGTCAGCGCGGCGGCCAGCCCGGCCCCGCCCAACGCTGCCAGGACGGTGCGACGACAGAGTGCCGGAGCAGGCTGAAGCGATTCGCTGGACATAGTGGCGGTCCCTTCCACAGATGTGCAGGTGTGCAGATGTACAAGTGTGCAAATGCATGGTTGTGCGTTTGCGTGGATGTGCGTCGATCCGACTAGGGGTACGGGCACGTCACCTGCATGGTTCAGGCGGTCCGGAGATCGAGCGACTTCTTGATGAAATCGAGATCCATTCGGAGCAGGGTGTCTATCACGCCTTCCTGTGCCACCAGATGAGTCGCGCCTGCCAATGGGAGCACGCTGTGGGGCCGTCCGGCCGCCAGCAGGGCCGCCGAGAACCGCAACATATGTGCCGGGAACACATTGTCGTCGGCCATCCCATGGACGAGGCGCAAGGGGCGTGTGAGTTTATGGGCGTGCGCCACCAGTGAGCACCGGTCGTAATGGTCCGGTTGTACGTCCGGATGTCCCAGGTACCGCTCCTTCCAGTGCGTGTCGTACAGCCGCAGATCGGTCGGCGCCGCGCCCGCGACGGCCGCGTGGAACACATCGGGCCGGTGCAGTACGGCCCCCGCCGCGAGATAGCCGCCGAAGGACCAGCCGCAGATGGCCACCCGGCCCGGGTCCAGCTCCGGGAAGAGCTCCGCGGCGGCGCGTACGGCGTCGGCCTGGTCCTCGACGACCGCGAGCACGGCCTCAACACCTGGGCGCGGCTGCGGGTCTCGCCCCTGCGCGACACCGAGCTGATGACGGGGAAGGTGGCACCGTGTCTGGTCCTGGTCATGGCCCAGTCCTGTGCGCTGTTCCTGCTCGGCCGGACGTTCATGGACCTGCGTGTACGAGGCAGTCTGCTCGCCCTGCTGGCCGTCATGGCCGCGCTGTCCGTCTGCGTGGTGGCCTTCTCGTTCCTGTTGTGTGCGTCGCCCGGACACGGCGGCAGGCCTTCGCCTACGAGCGGGTGACGACGCTGGTCTGGGTGATCCTCGGCGGCACCCTCGTCCCGACGGAGCTGATGGCCGACTGGGTCCGCTCGCTCGCCAGGTTCACCCCGGTGTACTGGGCGAGCCACGGCTACCGCGAGGTGATCCTCAACAGCGAGGGGGTGGCCGGAGTGCTCCCGCACGTCGGGGTGCTGTGCGGATTCGCCGCCCTGTTCGTCGCGCTGGCGGTATGGCGGTTCAACGGCGAGGCCGACAAACAGCATTGGGACTGAGGGCGCGGCGGGTGGAACCGAGGGCGCCTCGGTGGAGAGGCCTGCCCGATCGGCCCGGTCGGCCCGGCCTGCCCGGTTGGTCCGGTTGGTCCGGTCGCCCCGGTCGCCCCGGTCGCCCCGGTCGGCCAGGTCAGGCCACGACCTGCGCGATGAGATCGTGCACGAGATGGTTCCCCGGCGCGCAGTTCTCCTTGAGCCGGTGGATCTTGCCCGGACCGAACCAGTGGTAGGCGGAGTTCTTCGACCACTCCAGGGCCGGACGGGACAGATCGCCGTCCACCTCGACGAGATAGTCGGCCTCGTGCCGCAGCGCGCCCCCGTCGTCCCCGGCCCACTGGGTGACCCGCAGCAGCCGGCGTACCCGGCGCAGGCGCCAGCCCGTCTCCTCCTCGACCTCGCGGGCCAGGGCTCCGAGCAGGGTCTCCCCGGCTTCGACATGCCCGCCGACGACGTCCCAGATACCGGGGAACAGCCGCCGGTCGGGCCCGCGCTTCTGCGCGAACGCCTCGGCCCGCTCGTTCAGGATCACCGCCCCGACGGTCCACACCTCGCCCTCCTTGGGACAGGGCACCTCGACGCCGGGATCCGCCAGGACCGCCCCGGCCCCCTCGGACCTGTCTGGCTCGGACATGCCGTCCACCCTAGCCGCCGCGATCGGGGAGCCTCCGGAGGACGACTGCCGCAGCCCCTATAACCTGGGGAAATGCTGACAGAAGTCACCGCGACCCGCTACATCACGCCCCTGCGTGAGGGCGGCTCGCTGCCGGGGCTCGTCGAGGCCGACGACCTCGGTACGTACGTCATGAAGTTCACCGGCGCCGGACAGGGGCGCAAGACCCTCGTCGCGGAGGTCGTCTGCGGTGAACTCGCCCGGCGCCTGGGCCTGCGCGTACCGGGACTCGTCACGATCGGGCTCGATCCGGTCATCGGACTCGGTGAACCCGACCAGCAGGTGCAGGAGTTGCTCAAGTCGAGCGGCGGGCTGAACCTCGGCATGGACTTCCTCTCCCGGGCCATCGGATTCGACTCCCTCGCGCACGAGGTGAGCCAGGAAGAGGCCGGGAAGGTCGTCTGGTTCGACGCGCTGGTCAACAACGTCGACCGGTCGTGGCGCAACCCCAACATGCTGTTCCGGGACGGCGATCTGTGGCTCATCGACCACGGCGCCACCATGATCTGGCACCACAACTGGCCGGGCGCGCAGGCCTCGGCGGCCAAGCCGTACGACGCGACGGACCACGCCCTCGCCCCCTTCGGCCCCGACGTCCCGGCCGCCGCGGCGGAGTTGGGGCCGCGCGTCACGGCGGAACTGCTCGCCGAGGTGACCGCCGCGATCCCCGAGGAGTGGCTGAAGGACGAACCGGGCTTCGACTCGGCCGACGCGCTCCGGCAGGCGTACGCACGGCCGCTCCTCGCCCGCGCCGCCACCATCCACGAGCGCATCCGCCTCCAGGGCGACACCCCTGGCACCAGCGACATGAGGAAGGGCACGAAGTGAGCGAGCGCGACGGCCGGGACGGTCACGGCGGCCGGGACGGTCATGAGGGCGATGTCGTCGACCGGGTCGTCTACGAGTACGCGGTGCTGCGCGTCGTGCCGCGCGTCGAGCGGGGGGAGTACTTCAACGCGGGAGTGCTGGTGTACTGCCGCGCGCACTCCTTCGTGGCCGCCCGCACCCATCTCGACGAGACCAAACTGCTCGCGCTCGACCCGGCGGCGGACGCGCCGGGCGTACGGGCCGCGCTGCGGGCCGTCGAGGGGGTCTGCGCCGGGGGCGCGGCGGCCGGACAGGCCGCGGGCGACGACGCCGGGCGGCGGTTCCGCTGGCTGATCGCACCCCGCTCGACGGTCGTGCAGCCGGGACCCGTGCACACCGGTCTCACCGCCGATCCCGAGGCCGAGACGGCACGCCTGCTCGCCCTGCTCGTCAGGTGAGGGGTCACCTTTCCGCCGCGGACGGGCCGGCTCCCGGCCGGGTCATGGATCACATGGGCGCGGCTTGCCGTTGACACTGGGTGCCAAGGCTTCTAGCGTCTCGTCCGTTGAAGGTACTAAGCGGTCGCTCACCAGTGGGGTGTACCGTTCAAGGGCTTCCCCAAGGGCGAGGAGAACCAGCAATGTCCACCACTGAGCAGCGCGTCGCCGTAGTCACCGGTGCCGCGCGCGGCATCGGCGCCGCGACCGCCGTACGACTGGCCGCCGAAGGCCGTGCCGTCGCGGTGATCGACCTCGACGAGGCCGCGTGCAAGGACACCGTCGAGAAGATCACCGCCGCCGGCGGCCGGGCGATCGCGGTGGGCGCCGACGTCTCCGACGAGGCGCAGGTCGAGGCCGCCGTGGCGCGGGTCGCCCAGGAGCTCGGGGCGCCGACGATCCTGGTGAACAACGCGGGCGTGCTCCGCGACAACCTGCTGTTCAAGATGAGCGTGTCCGACTGGGACACCGTCCTGAACGTGCACCTGCGCGGCTCCTTCCTGATGACGCGGGCCGTCCAGAAGTACATGGTGGAGGCCAAGTTCGGCCGGGTCGTCAACCTCTCCTCGTCCTCGGCGCTCGGCAACCGCGGCCAGGTCAACTACTCCGCCGCCAAGGCCGGTCTGCAGGGCTTCACCAAGACCCTCGCGTTCGAGCTCGGCAAGTTCGGCGTCACCGCGAACGCCGTGGCGCCCGGCTTCATCGTGACGGACATGACCGCCGCGACCGCCGAGCGCGTCGGCATGGGCTTCGAGGAGTTCCAGGCCGCCGCCGCCACCCAGATCCCGGTCCAGCGCGTGGGCAACCCGGACGACATCGCCAACGCGATCGCCTTCTTCACGGGCGACGCCGCCGGATTCGTCTCCGGCCAGGTGCTGTACGTGGCCGGCGGACCGCTCAACTAGGACTGGGGGCAGGGACATGACCACTGTGGAACTCTCGGGCAAGGTCGCCCTCGTCACCGGCGCCAGCCGCGGCATCGGCTACGGCGTCGCGCAGGCGCTGCTGGCCCGTGGCGACCGGGTGTGCATCACCGGCCGCAACGAGGACGCGCTCAAGGAGGCCGTCGAGCAGCTCGGCGCCGACCGCGTCATCGGGGTCGCGGGCAAGGCCCACGACGAGGCCCACCAGGCCGTCGCCGTGGAGCGCACGATGGAGGCGTTCGGCCGGGTCGACTTCCTGGTCAACAACGCCGGTACGAACCCGGTGTTCGGGCCGATCGCCGACCTCGACCTCAATGTGGCGCGGAAGGTGTTCGAGACCAACGTCGTCTCCGCGCTCGGCTTCGCCCAGCAGACGTGGAAGGCGTGGCAGAGCGCGAACGGCGGCGCGATCGTCAACATCGCCTCCCTCGCGGGTGTCTCGGCCTCGCCGTTCATCGGCGCGTACGGCATGAGCAAGGCCGCGATGATCAACCTGTCCCTCCAGCTGGCGCACGAGTTCGCACCGCTGGTGCGGGTCAACTCGATCGCGCCCGCCGTGGTCAAGACCAAGTTCGCGCAGGCCCTGTACGAGGGTCGCGAGGAGGAGGCCGCCGCGGCGTACCCGCTCGGCAGGCTGGGGGTGCCCTCCGACATCGGGGGAGCCGCGGCCTTCCTCACCTCGGAGCAGTCGGACTGGATCACCGGGCAGACGCTCGTGGTCGACGGCGGGATCTTCCTCAACGCGGGTGTGTCCTGACCGGTGACGACAATAAATTCGGCGTTTTAAACCCTGCGTCGTACACGGGTTTTCCACACGGAAAATTCATGCGGAAAGCGGATATGTTCCGCACAGATTCCAAACAAGAGCCGCAGAGCCGAAAAATATCGAACAAATGATGTTCGTGCACGTCAAGTGCCCCGCCGTCAGAGCCGTTTGACGGGCGGGGCACTGCGATATGGTCCTGCCCACTTTGGCGGGGCTCATCGAGGAGCGTGCGCGTGTTGAAGCGGAACCGGTCCCTGCGGCGCTTGTCGGTGATCGCGTCCCTCATCTCCGTGTCCCTGGTCTCAGGATGCGGAGTGCTGTCCTCGGACACGTCCGAGGACGAGGGCCCGATCGTCGTGGGCACGACCAGCGCACCCAGCACGCTCGACCCCGCCGCTTCCTGGGACGGGTCGTGGGAGCTGTTCCGCAACGTCTACCAGACCCTCCTCAGCTACCCGTCCGGCGCGTCCGCGCCCGAGCCGGACGCCGCCGAGAGCTGCCGCTTCACCGACGACTCGAACCGCACGTACAGCTGCACCCTGCGCGAGGGGATGTCCTTCTCCGACGGGCACGATCTCGACGCCGAGGCGGTGAAGCACTCCATCGACCGCATCCGGAAGATCGCCGTGGACGGCGGCCCCGGGGGCCTGCTCGGCAGCCTGGAGCGGGTCGAGACGAAGGGCGCGACCGAGGTCGTCTTCCGCCTCAACAAGCCGGACGCCACCTTCCCCTTCGTGCTCGCCACACCCGCCATGTCGATCGTCGACCCCGAGGAGTACCCGGCCGACGCCCTGCGCGAGGACAGCGAGGTCACGGGGTCGGGACCGTACAGCCTGGAGTCGTACGAGGAGGGGCAGGAGGCCCGGCTCGTCCGCAACGACGACTACAAGGGCTCCGCCGACCGCCAGAACAACGCCGTCACCATCCGGTACTTCCAGGACTCGGGCGAGATGGTGGGCGCCCTGAAGGACCGCAAGATCGACGTCACCCTGCGCGGACTCGCCGCCGAGGACGTCGTCGCCCTTGAGGACCGGCGCGGCAAGGACGACATCCAGCTGGTGGAGGGGGCGGGCACCGAGATCCGCTACCTGGTCTTCAACCCGAAGGACCCGTGGGCCAGGAAGGCGGCGGTCCGCAAGGCCGTCGCGCAGGTCGTCGACCGGCCGGCCATCGCCCACACCATCTACAAGGACACCGTCGAGCCGCTGTACTCCATGGTCCCGAGCGGACTGGCCGGCCACACCACCGGCTTCTTCGACGACTACGGCAGCCCCAGCACCTCAAAGGCCCGGCAGATCCTCCTGGAGGCGGGCATCTCCGAACGCGTACCGCTCACCCTCTGGTACACGACGGACCGGTACGGCTCCACGACCAAGCCCGAGTTCGAGGAGCTGAGGCGCCAGCTCAACGAGACCGGCCTGTTCAGCGTCACCGTCAAGGGCCGCCCCTGGAAGACGTACGAAGCCGGTTACCGCAAGGGCGAGTACCCCGTGTTCGGCCGTGGCTGGTTCCCCGACTTCCCCGACGCCGAGAACTTCATCGCCCCGTTCGTCGGCGAACAGAACGCGCTCGGTACGCCCTACAAGTCGCCCGAGATCACCGACGTCCTGCTGCCGGAGTCGCGCCGCCGGACCGACCGCGGGGACGTCGTCGAGCAGTTCAAGAGGGCGCAGGACATTCTTGTGGACGACGCGCGGCTGCTGCCCCTGTGGCAGGGCAAGCAGTACCTCGCCGCCAGTGAGGAGATCTCCGGCGTCGAGCGGTCCATCGACCCGTCGACGATCATGATGGTGTGGGAGCTGTCCCGCAAGACCAGCTGGTAGCGGGGGAGCCGGCCGGGAGCCCGGCCGATTGTCAGTGGGCGGCGGTAGGTTCTGAGGACCGGAAACAACCGCACCTGTAAGGAAGTTCACGTGACCGACACCGCCATGCTGCCCGAGTCCTGGCGCGGCGTCCTGGGCGAAGAGCTGCAGCAGCCCTACTTCAAGGAGCTCACCGAGTTCGTCGAGGAGGAGCGCGAGAAGGGGCCCGTCTACCCGCCGCGCGACGAGGTCTTCGCCGCACTCGACGCGACCCCTTACGACCGTGTGAAGGTGCTCGTCCTCGGCCAGGACCCCTACCACGGCGAGGGCCAGGGCCACGGCCTGTGCTTCTCGGTCCGGCCCGGTGTGAAGACGCCGCCCTCCTTGCGCAACATCTACAAGGAGATGAAGGAGGAGTTGGGCCACCCGGTGCCGGACAACGGCTATCTGATGCCGTGGGCCGAGCAGGGCGTCCTGCTGCTCAACGCGGTGCTGACGGTCCGCTCCGGAGAGGCCAACTCGCACAAGGGCAAGGGCTGGGAGAAGTTCACGGACGCGGTGATCCGGGCCGTGGCCGAGCGGCCCGACCCGGCGGTGTTCGTCCTGTGGGGCAACTACGCGCAGAAGAAGCTCCCGCTCATCGACGAGGAGCGGCACATCGTCGTCAAGGGCGCGCACCCCTCGCCGCTGTCCGCGAAGAAGTTCTTCGGCTCGCACCCCTTCACTCAGATCGACGAGGCGATCGCGAAGCAGGGCCACGAACCGATCGACTGGCGCATCCCGAACATCGGCTGACGCCCCGCCCGGTCCGCCCGGTCCGCCCCGCCCCGGGCCGGACCGGACCGGGCCTCCCGGGTCCGGTCGGCGCGGTCGGGGAGACCCGGGCCTGTCACGGGGTGATCCGCGTCCGTCCGCGGAGACCCGGGGCCGTCCGGGACGGTGTCAGGACTGCCCCCACGGGGGTGGGGCAGTCCTGACCTGGCCCGGCCGGTTCGTGGCAAGCCTTGCCGGACCGGACCGCGTCGGTTCGGTCCGGCCGTCACCGCGTCGGTCCAGCCGCGTACGGGGCCGCCTCAGCTCGATCGCCCGCGCCTGCCGTTAGCGTCGGGGAGAGGTGACAACGGCAGGCGCGGGCGCGCCCGCCGGCGGACGAGCGGGTGGAGGGCGACGCGGTGGCGGAGCAGCAGGAGCAGGCGGCGGCGGACGCGATGACGACCAGGATCGGGCAGGCCGTCATGCTTCTCCACGGCGGCGACCGTGAGGAGGCCCGGAGCCGCTTCCTGGACCTGTGGGCGGAGATCGGCGAGGAGGGCGACGCGCTCCACCGCTGCACACTCGCGCACTACATGGCCGACACGCAGGACGATCCCTCGGACGAACTCGCCTGGGACCTGAGGGCCTTGTCGGCGGCGGACGAGCTCACTGATCAACTCACGGACGAGCTCACGGACGACCGGGGCGCGGACCACCCGGAGCGCCACCCGTCCCTCGCCGTACGGGCCTTCTACCCGTCCCTGCATCTGAACCTCGCCGCGGACTATGTGAAGCTCGGCCGCTCCGAGGCGGCCCGGGGCCACCTGGGAGCGGCGCGCGCCGGCGTGGGCGTCCTCGGCGACGACGCCTACGGAGACGGGGTCCGGGCCAGCATCGGCCGCCTGGAGTCGAGGCTGGACCGGGAGGGCCCGGACGGCGCACCCGAGCCCACGCCGAGACGGCCGGGGCAGGGAAGAGGCCCGGGAGGGACGGGAGGATCGGGAGGCGAGACGCTGGGGCCGCCGCGTCGGGAGCCCTAGGGCGCCTCCGGACCTCCAGCCCCAGTCAGCCCCAGTCAGCCCCAGGGACGTCAACGGCCGTACATGTCCTGGCAGATGGCCGCCTGCGGACTGTCCGCCCGCCAGCCGCCGTACGTCCGGCCCAGCGCGCACACGTCCGTGCCCGTCGACGGCACGGACGCGGGCAGTCGCGGCACGGCCTGGTGCTCGGGCCGCCGGGGCTCCGGGCGCCGCGGCGGTTCGGCGGGGGCGTGCCGGGGGCGGTCCGCCGCGGCGGCGGGACCCGCAGGAGGCGTACGGGCCGGTCCGGACGCGGCTGCCGAAGGGCGGCGGGCCGGGCCGATGAGCTCCAGGGCCTCGCGGGCCGGGGCCTGGACGACCCGTTGCTCGGCCCTGCCGTCCGGGCGCGGCTCCGACACCGGGGGCGGGACGGCCGGCCGGGCGGGCGGGGACGTTCGCTGGACGGTCACACAGCCGGAGACGGCTGAGACCGCCGAGACGGCCACGGTGACCAGAAGCGTTGCGGTGGTCGCGGTTCGATGCACCCGCGCAACTCTGCTGGTTCCGCCGTGCTTTGGGGAGCTGACAAGCGCACTGTGCCCCGCACGGGTGAAAGCGCGGCGGCCGATGCCGCCCCGGTCGCCCTCAGTCGCCGGTCGCCCCGTCGATCCGCTCGCGGATCAGATCGGCGTGGCCGTTGTGGCGCGCGTACTCTTCGATCATGTGGGTGTAGATCCACCGCAGGTTGAAGGGCTTGTCGGTGAACCTGCTGCGGCCCTCGGACAGGTCGTCGAGACCGAGAGGCGCCGCGTTGCGGCGGGCGGTCGCGATCTCGCCCTGCCAGGTGGCGTACGCCTCCTTCCAGGTGTCCGCCTCGGTGAGACGGAACTCGCCGTCCGGGTCCTCGTCGCTGAAGTAGAGCGGCCCGGCGTCGTCGCCCACGAGGACCTTGCGGAACCAGCTGCGCTCCACCTCGGCCATGTGCCGGACGAGCCCGAGGAGGGACAGCTCGGAGGGCGGTACGGCGGCCGTCCTGAGCTGGGAGTCGTCCAGGCCCTCGCACTTCCAGGCCAGGGTCTCCCGGTGGTAGTCCAGCCAGCCCTCCAGCATGGCTCGCTCACCGGCGTCCGTCGCGGGTTCCCTGCGCTCGATCGTCATGACCGCATCATCGCGGACGACCGCCGCCCCGGCCCACCCGATTTCCCGCCCCGCGCCCCGCGCCCCGCCCAGCTCAGCCCAGCCCCACCCCGGTCCTCAGCCGTCGGCCGCCGGCCCGCTCCTCAGCTCGGCCCAGACGGTCTTGCCCCAGCGCCGGGGCTCGGTGCCCCACCGGTCCGCGAGGGCGTCGACCAGGACGAGGCCGCGGCCCCGGATCCGCTCCCCGTCGCAGTCGGCCCGCATCCTCGGGAGGTCGCGGGAGCGGTCGGCGACCGCGAGGAGGACGCGGTCGTCGGCGGGGCGCGTGACGACGACCCGGATCACGGAGCAGCACGCGTGGTCGACGGCGTTGGAGACCAGCTCGGTGATGACGCACAGGGCGTCCTCGGTCAGCTCGTCCTGCTGCCAGGCCGCGAGGGCCGTACGCACCAGGCTGCGCGCCGCACCCGCGCTCTCCGGTACGCGCTCGAGCGTCTGTGAGTATCCGGGACGCCCGGTCGGACGTGGTGTTGCCGTCACAGTCATCAGGACCTCGGGGTGCGGGTGTGATGTGCCTTGACCGAGTGAACGGCTCCGGGACGCGCGGAGGCAGGAAATATCCCCCCGCGATGGATTCGGCCCAACCGGATATTTCTCCGCGATCTGCACTCATGGCCAGGAACCACTGCCTACCGTGCATATGTGGACGGCAACGAGCGCTTCATGAGCGCGATGAGCGAGCGGTGCATGACCCAGGCCGAACTGGTCGACGCGGTCAACGTCCGTCTGGCCGCCGCCGGACAGGAGGGAACGGTCAGCGACCGGACCGTTCGCTACTGGCGGACCGGAAGAACGAGGTGGCCGCACCCCCGTCAACGCGAGGCGCTGGAGGCAGTATTCGGATGTACGGCCGAGGAACTGGGCTTCAGTCCGCCGGCCCGCAACCGTCCCGCCACCGAACCGGAGGCCCCTGTGGACCGCAGGAACTTCCTCACCGCCACCACCGGAACAGCCGTCGTCGTGACACCGTTCGTCGGTGCGCCGCCCCAGGTGGGCACCTCCGACGTCATCCGGCTGCGCTCCGGCCTGGACGCCCTGATGGCGCTCGACCGCAGCAGAGGCGGCCACGACGGCCTGGAGCGCGCCGCGTTGGCCGGCGCCGCCGAGGCCCTGGAGAAACAACGGCTCGGGGCGACCCAGCGCATCCGCCGCAGACTCTTCTCCGTGGCCGCCGACTACACCGCCACGGCCGCCTGGAGCGCGATCGACGCCCGCCGGATGGACCGCGCCTCCCAACTCCTGGGCCGCGCGCTCTACCTGGCCGGAATGGCCAAGGACCCCGTGGCGGAGATGCGGGTCTGGAACGCGTACGCGATCCTCGCGCACCACCGGGACGAGTACGCCGAGGCCGTCGACGCCGGTTACGCCGCCCAGGGAACGGCCGTCGCCAGACGGCTGCCCCTCTACAGCTCCCTGGCCCATGCCAGGACGGCCATCGGCCACTCGAACCTCGGCGACCGGCAGGCCGCCCTGCGCTCCCTGGGGCACGCCGGGGACGCCCTGGACAAGGCGCGGCCGGACGAGCCCCAGCCGTCGTGGATCGCCTTCTACGGCCCCGCCGAACTGCTCGCCATGACCGCCATCGTGCAGGACCGGAACGGGCGCTTCGCCGAGTCCGAGGCCGCCTCCCACCAGGCCCTGCGGACGATCCCGGCGGAGTTCCGCAGGAACAGGGCCCTGGCCACCGGGCGGCTCGCGCTGGCCCAGCTCCACCAGCGGGACGTCGAGCAGGCGTGCGCGACGGCCGCCTCGGTCTTCCCCCTGATGTCGGGCCATCCGATCCCGGGCCGGATGCGCTCCCTCCTCGGCGACTACTACCGGGACCTGATCACTCTTGCGCCGGACGCCGGGATCGCCCGAGAGTGGGGAGACCGCTACCGATCCGAATGGAGCCGACTGTGAGCGCCGATGGCCTGGACATCCGCCGCTTCGGGCACGACGACCTGCCGCGGATCCGGCAGACGATCATCGACCTGCACGCCGCGGCGGCGGGCCCCGACCGGGACGACGACTTCAAGAAGAAGTTCCCCTGGTTCGTGGACCACTGGGGCGGCAATCCGGCGTTCGCCTGCGTCATCGCGTACGAGGGCGACGAGGCCATGGGGTTCGCGTACGGCGCCCCGGCGGTCGAGGGCCGCGAGTGGTGGCGCGAGCATCTCGACGAGGCCCCCAAGAAGGCGGTGACCTTCTCCTACTCCGAGCTGGCCGTTCATCCGAACTGGCGGAAGCGGGGGGTGGCGGACAAACTGTCCCGCGCGCTCCTGGAGGAGCGGCCCGAGGACCTCGCCGTCCTCCTGGTGGACGTCGAGCACCCCCGCGTACAGGCCCTGTACGAGGACTGGGGCTTCCGGAAGGTCGGGGAGCGCCGGCCCTTCCCGGACTCCCCGCTGTACGCGGTGATGCTCGCCGAGCTGCCCCTCGTGTGAACGTCCTGGCCACAGGCCCGCCGCAGCCGCCGTTATGCTTCCGACGACCTGGGCGTGAGCGCGCCCCGGAGCCGTTTTTTCCCTGGAGGAGATCCCCGTGAAGGTCGGTTGCATCGGACTCGGCGACATCGCGCTGAAGGCGTATCTGCCGGTGCTCGCCACCCGCCCGGGACTCGAACTGCATCTGCACACGCGCACGCCCGCGACCCTCACCAGGGTCGCCGACAGCCTGCACGTGCCGGACTCGCGACGGCACACGGACCTCGCCGGACTGCTCGCGCAGGGCCTCGACGCGGCGTTCGTGCACGCGCCCACGCAGGCCCACCCCGAGATCGTGGGCGGGCTGCTCGAAGCGGGCGTCCCCACGTACGTCGACAAGCCGATCGCGTACGAACTCGCCGACTCCGAGCGCCTGGTGCGGCTCGCGGAGGAGCGGAACACCAGCCTGGCCGTCGGTTTCAACCGGCGGTACGCACCCGGGTACGCGCAGTGCGTCGAGCACCCGCGTGAGCTGATCCTGATGCAGAAGAACCGCGTCGGCCTGCCGGAACAGCCCCGCACGATGATCCTCGACGACTTCATCCACGTCGTGGACACCCTGCGGTTCCTGGTACCGGGACCGGTCGACGACGTGACCGTGCGGGCCCGCGTCGAGGACGGGCTGCTCCACCACGTCGTCCTGCAGCTGGCGGGGGAGGGGTTCACGGCACTCGGTGTGATGAACCGGCTGAGCGGTTCCGCCGAGGAGATCCTGGAGGTGTCCGGACAGGACACCAAACGTCAGGTGGTCAACCTCTCCGAGATCGTCGACCACAAGGGACAGCCGACGGTCCGGCGGCGCGGCGACTGGGTGCCGGTGGCCCGCCAGCGCGGCATCGAGCAGGCCGTACTCGCCTTCCTCGACGCCGTGCGCGCGGGCACGTTCCTCAGCGCCCGGGACGCGCTGGAGACTCACGAACTGTGCGAGCGCGTGGTGCGTGCGGTGACGGAGCGCTCGCCCCGGAGCGCCTCGACCGCCTGACCCGCAGTCCCCGTACGCCCTCGGTGGCGCCCAGCGCGGCCAGGATCAGCAGGGCCAGATACACCGGCCACTCGCCGAGGCTCGCGTACGGGGTGACGCCGTGCGCCAGCGGAACCTCGTACACCGCGGACGTGCGCGCGTCGGTGCCGAGCCAGGAGCCGACCCGCTCCCCTCCGGGACCGTAGACCGCAGAGACGCCGGTGAGCGTCGCGTGGACCATCGGCCGGCCTGTCTCGGCGGCCCGCAGCGCCGCGAGCGAGGCGTGCTGCTCGGGGGCCCAGCTGCTCTGGAACGACGAGGTCGACGACTGGGCGAGCAGCACGTCGGCGCCGTCGCGCGCGAGATGCCGGCTGATGTCGGGGAACGCCGACTCGAAGCAGACCATCGGGCCCACCTTCAGTCCGTCGCCGACGGTCATCACGACCTGCCCGGTGCCGCGCATCCGGTCCTCGCCCGCCGCCTTCCCCACGGAGGTGGCCCAGCCGAGGAGCGAGCGCGCCGGGACGTACTCGCCGAAGGGGACGAGCCGCATCTTGTCGTAGCGGTCGCCGGTCGGGCCCTGCGGGCCCACGAGCACGGAACTCTTGTAGATGCCCGGCCGGTCCGAGCGGCGCGCGTCGACGTTGACCATGATGTCGGCGTCGACCTCGCGGGAGAGCGCGGCGAGCCGGTCCGCCAGGTCGGGACGGTCGGCGAGGTCGAAACCGACACTGCTCTCGCCCCACACGACCAGATCGACGTCCTGCCCGGCCAGCTTCCGGGTGAGCGCCTCCTCGCGCGCGAACCGCTTCTCGGGAGCGCCCGCGCCGTCGATCACGCCGGGCTGCACGACGGCGATCCGGGCCCGCTCGCCGTCCTCCGCCGGCCGGGGCGACCAGACCCAGACCGCCGAGGTCGCCGCGGCCGTCGCGACGAGCCCGGCAATCGCCGGCACGCGGGAGGAGCGCACGGCGACGAGGACGGCGACCGCCACGTTCACGGCGACGAGCAGGAGACTCAGCAGCCACACCCCGCCGACCGAGGCGAGCCGCAACGCGGGCGCCACGTCCCACTGGCTCGACCCGAGCAGACCCCAGGGGCCGCCCAACCCCTCCCAGGAGCGGACGAGTTCGACCATCAGCCAGCCGGACGGCAGCACGAAGAGGGCGGCCAGCACGCGGCCCGCCGAGGGCACACCGGCCAGGAACCGGCGCACCAGCCAGCCCCACGGAGCCCACAGCGCGCCCAGCAGGGCCGCTATCACGACGGTGAAGACATGCAGGCTCGGCAGCAGCCAGTGGTGCACGGCCAGCATGAAACCGAGCCCGCCGAGCCAGCCGTCGTACGCCGCGCGCCGCCCCGTCGGAGCCGAGCGCACGAGCAGGATCCACGGCACCAGCGCCACGTACGCGAACCACCACAGGGACGGCGCGGGGAAGCTCAGCATCGGCAGCGCACCGGCGAGCACGGCCGTCGCGCCGCGCCACCACGGAGAATCGAGACGCGGACCGACCCGCGAGCCGAATCGCGGGCCGAGACCTCGGCGCCAGTCAGTGGCGGACAGGTTCATCCAGCGCCTCCCGCGGCCCTCGAAGTACGGTGCGTGACTCGGTGAGTCGATGGTTTCGGTGACTCCAGTGTGTCCAGTGTGCGGGCACCGAAACGATCAACACACCGGCTGCGCCCGGACGGCCGTCCCGCGTCAAGGAGCGGCCGGCTCCTGGCGGCGCCGCGGGACCCGGCGCCACTTCTCATGCACGACCACCTCACGCACCCGCCAGCCCTCCGCCGTCCGCAGCAGTCCGAAGTCGTACCGGCCGCCGCACACGAAGTCGGGTTCGGTGGATCCGCCGTCCTGTCCCGCGAACCGCATCGGGTTGACGTAGTCGGCCTGGACCCGGGCGGTGTCACCGCTGTCCTGCTCCAGCAGGCCGAAGCGCACCCGCCGGTTGACGATCAGATGCTGCCGCATCGGGAACAGCTCCATGGTCCGTGAGAGCCAGGCTGCGATCTCCCCGGCGTCCCCCTCGACGCCGCCCGCGGACCGGTAGTCCGCCCGTCCGTCGGGTGCGAACAGCCGCCGGTACGCCTCCCAGTCCCCGTCGTCGACCGCCACCGCGTACTCGGTGACCATCTCGTCGACCGCGAGCCGGTCCATCACCGTCGCCAGTTCCACACGCTGCGTCATCGGCTCAGTGTTGGCCACGGGGCGGAGCGCGCCAAGGGGCGTGCAGGGATATTCACCCGGCGTGCGCTGTACGGACGTCCTGGTACGAGCCGTTCAGCAGCTTCGCGGTGAAGGCGGCCAGCTCCGCCCTGAGCCGTTCACGGGAGGCGTCGTGACGGTCCACCAGATGGTCGACGAGGTCGGCGCGGACCGCGGCGAGCAGGGCGTGGGCGGCGAAGTTCCCGTCGCCGAAACCGGGAAGGTCCTCCAGGACGCCTCGGAGCGTGCCGTGCCACCAGTCGTAGTGCCCGGCGCCGTAGGGGCTGCCGCTGCCCGCCTCCTCCAGGGCCAGCGAGAGATGGCGGTGGTCGAGCTTGAAGCACAGGAGGGCGTCCAGGAGCGCGGGCGCGCGTTCGGCCGGCGGGGTGCCGGGCCCGAGGGGGCGCGGGCCGTCCACGACGGCCTGGCGGATCGGTTCCAGCCTGGTCTGGTGGAGCGCCCGGATCAGGCCGGTGCGGTCGCCGAAGCCGCGGAAGAGCGTGCCCTTGCCGACGCCTGCCTCGGCCGCGATGTCTGCCATGGACACGTGCTCGGGGCTGTCGCTGCGGGCGAAGAGCCGGTCGGCCGCGGCGAGTACCGCTTCCCTGTTGCGGGCGGCGTCCGCACGGGGCTTGCGTTCGGGCACGGGGTCCTCCGGGGGCCGAGGATTGCATAAGCGGACCGCGGGTCCGTATAGTCGAACTCAAGCGGACCGCTGGTCCGTATCGTATCGGAGGAATTCCCATGACCACGAGCACAGCTGCGACCGCGGGGCCGTCGGACCTGTTCCGCCGGGGCCTGCGGATGCTGATCGACAAGGACATTCCGGCCTGGGTGGGTCTCTGGGACGACCAGGGCGTCCTTGAGTTCCCCTTCGCCCCCGACGGGTGGCCGAAACGGCTGACGGGCAAGGCCGCCGTCGCCGACTACATGCGTCACTATCCCGACCACATCGACCTGCACGACTTTCCCGACGTGAAGATCCATGAGACCGGCGACGCCGGGACGATCGTGGTGGAGATGCGCGGGGTGGGGCTGGTGGTGTCGACGGGGGAGCCGTTCGACATGACCTACATCGCCGTGGTGACGGTCGCCGGCGGACTCATCACGCACTACCGCGACTACTGGAACCCCCTGGCCGTCTCCGCGGGCGGCGCGACCGACTTCACGCGGGGCGACCGATGAGCGCGGGGTCCGACCCCGCGGCCGTCCTCGTGCTCGGCGCCACGGGCACGACCGGCAGCCGCGTGGTCTCCCGCCTCGCGGGGGAGGGCCACCGGGTCAGGGCGGCCGGGCGCCGGGCCACTCCCGTCGACGGCGCCGAGGCCGTCCGCTTCGACTGGTACGACCCGGCGACGTACGAGGGGGCGCTGGACGGCGCGGACCGTGTGTACCTCGTCGCGCCCCTGGACTCCGCGACCCCGGCCGACGTCATGCTGCCCTTCCTGGAGCGGGCGCGTGCGTCCGGAGTGCGCCGGGCGGTGCTCCTCAGCTCCTCCGCGATCACCGCGGGCGGCCCGGCCGTCGGGCAGGTGCACCAGGCACTGCCCGGACTGTTCGACGAGTGGGCGGTGCTGCGGCCTTCCTGGTTCATGCAGAACTTCACGGGCGACCACATGCATGCGCGGAGCATCCGTGAGGAGGGGGTCATCGTGACCGCGGCGGGCGAGGGGCGGGTGGCCTTCGTCGACGCCGACGACATCGCGGCCGTCGCCGTGCGCGCGCTGACCGAGGTGCGGGCCCCCTGCGCCGACCTGGTCGTCACCGGCCCGCAGGCGCTGAGTCACACCGAGGTCGCGACGGTCCTGACCGAGGTGACCGGGCGTGCGGTGGCCCACCGGCCGCTGCCGTACGAGGAGATGAGGGACCGTCTGGCCGTTTCGATGCCACTGGAGTACGCGGCGATGCTGGCCGGCATGGACCGCGCGAACGCGGAGGGAGCCGAGAACCGCACGACGGACACGGTTCGCCGCCTCACCGGCCGCGGTCCGCGCACCTTCCGCGACCACGTGCTCGCCGCGATGGGCGGAACGGGGCCGGTGCGGCCGGCGCTGGTGTCGTGACGGTCGTTCGTCAGGCCGGGGCGCCGGGCCGAGGGGCGATAAAACCGTGCGGATGGCCGGGGCGCCGGTAGAGGGCCGGGTCGGGTCGGCAGAGGTGGGGCGGGGTGGCGGGGCGTTTCAATGGAGCCCGTGCGCCCCGCAATTCATGCCGCTTCGACTATTTCTTCGCGTACCGCCGCCGCCCACTGCACGACCAGCAGCTCGTACTCGATGCGCTCCTGGGGCGAGAGGTATCCGCCCGCGCGTATCCATAACGCTCGGATCTGCTCATTCAGTGCGGCCGCTGACCGCACGGAACCAGGGGTCGGAGAATTGGTGGACATGCGCATCAGCGTAAGGCCAAGGACTGACGGTGCGCTACCAGATGACTACCCACGCCGTATGTGGTTGGTCACGCCACAAGTGTTTAAGCGGCACCGAGTTGGGAAAAGGGACTGCGGACGCACCTCACTGCCGCTCCACCCACGTGCGCGACCAGTCCAGCAGGGGACCCATCGCCGTCACGAGCTCGTCGCCCAGCGGGGTCAGGTGCCAGGTGGACCCGTCCGTGGGGGCGGCTATCCCCGCCTCGCGGAGTTCGGTGAGCCGGGCCGACAGCACGCTGGACGACATCGCGTCGCAACGCCGCTGCAGATCGCGGAAGCCCACCGGCGCACCGCCCCGGTGGAG
Organism: Streptomyces sp. NPDC127119; assembly: GCF_042677425.1. NCBI lineage: Bacteria > Bacillati > Actinomycetota > Actinomycetes > Kitasatosporales > Streptomycetaceae > Streptomyces > Streptomyces sp. NPDC127119. The sequence continues at coordinate 21,783 of NZ_JBHXTO010000119.1, forward strand.
TTCCCAGATCACCCGGAGCGTCCAGCGCCGGCCGAGCAGGTCCAGCGCGGCCATCACGGGGCGCCCGGTCTCCGAACCGCGCACCGGCCGCCCGGGACGGGGTGTCGTGCCCAAGACCTCTCCTCCCCGAGCCGGTCGACTCACCGAACCGACAACTCGCCGTGCCGTCCTTTGCGTTCCGACTCTTGCGCTTCTAAATCAGAAGCGCAAGAGTCGGGAGGCATGAAGCAACGCATCGACGGCATCACGCCGCCCTACGATCCCGAGTCCGAACGCGCCTTACGCAGCTGGATGCCACCCGGCGTCACCCAGGAACCCCTGATGCTCTTCAAGGTCCTGGAACGCCACCCCGACCTCGCCTCCCGCATGCGGGAACTCGGCGGCAGCCTGCTCGTCCACGGCCTGCTCCCCGACGCCGACCGCGAACTGGTCATCTTCCGGGTGGCGGCCCGCTGCGACTGCGACTACGAGTGGGGCGCCCACGCGGTGGCGTACGCCGAGGCCGCGGACCTGACTCCGGAGCAGGTCCCCCTGACGGTGACCGGCGCCCCGGACGACCCGGTCTGGACGCCCCGTCAGAGCGCGCTCCTGGCAGCCGTCGACCAGCTCCACGACACGGCCCGCCTCACCGACGAGGCCTGGACCGCGCTCCGCGACCACCTGGGGGAGCGGGAAGCCCTGGAGTTCCTGGTCCTGGCGGGCTGGTACCGCACCATCGCGTACGTGCTCAACGGGCTGCGGATCGGGCGCGAACCCTGGGCGAAGGCCTTTCCCGCCGGCTGACCAGGGAGTACCGGTGTCCGGATTTTATTCGGGTGCCCGCGGGAGCCGTACCCGCTACCGTCATGCACGTCCGGGTGCGAAGGCAGCGGCTACTTCTCCTCTCAAGAGAGAAACGCGGGTTCGAATCCCGTCACCGGCTCGCGCCGGTGTCGTCCAGCGGCCCAGGACACTTACGTCGCCGCCGCCGAGCCGGATCTCCGGACGCCGAGCACGAAGCCGCCCGCCACGGGGGAACCATGCGGGCGGCTTCGTTCTGTGCACCACCTTGTGGAGCGACACCTCTGTGCCTCCGCGTACCTCTGTACGCGGAGGTGCGTGTCAGCCCGACGACTCCGCCGCGTGCGGGCTCAGCGCACCCGTGGCGACCAGCACGATGATCACAATGCCGAGCGCGATGCGGTAGTAGACGAACGGCATGAAGCTCTTGGTCGTGATGAACTTCATGAACCACGCGATGACCGCGTAACCGACCACGAACGCGATGACCGTCGCGAAGATCGTGGGGCCCCACGAGACATGGCCGCCCTCGCTGGCGTCCTTCAGTTCGAACACGCCGGAGGCGAGCACCGCCGGGACGGCCAGCAGGAACGAGTAACGGGCCGCGGCCTCACGGGTGTAGCCCATGAGGAGGCCGCCGCTGATCGTGGCGCCGGAGCGGGACACGCCCGGGACGAGGGCCATCGCCTGGCAGAAGCCGTAGATCAGGCCGTCCTTCACGCTCAGGTCCTTGAGCGACTTGCGTTCGACCGCGGCCCGGTGCTTCCCACCGGACTCGTCACGTGCCGCGAGCCGGTCGGCCACACCCAGGATGATGCCCATCACGATCAGCGTGGTCGCGGTGATGCGCAGATCGCGGAACGGCCCCTCGATCTGGTCCTTGAGGGTGATGCCCAGCACGCCGATCGGGATCGAGCCGACGATCACCAGCCAGCCCATCTGGGCGTCGTGGTCGCTGCGCATCGACTTGTTCACGAGCGAGCGGGACCAGGCCGAGATGATCCGTGCGATGTCCTTGCGGAAGTAGATCAGCACCGCGATCTCCGTGCCGATCTGCGTGATCGCCGTGAAGGCCGCTCCCGGGTCCTCCCAGCCGGCGAACGCCGCGGTGAGCCGCAGGTGCGCGCTGGAGGAGATGGGCAGGAACTCGGTCAGCCCCTGGACGAGTCCGAGGATGAGGGATTCAAACCAAGACATGAAGTTACGTGATCCAAGTGCTGATGGCGGGAGCGCAGCGAATGGGCGGACGGACGTGCCCTGTTGTGGTCTGCGGTGATCAGGCGCGTCCGGGGCAGCGTAGCGCCCCCGGGTGACAGCGTGACGACAGGGCCTCCCCGGAGACGGTCGTGCGAGGTGGCGAGGGTGTTGACCCGCGACGATGTGCCGCTTACGTTTCCGCGAGGAGTGAAAGCGCTTGCTGTCGCGGGGCCGGCTCAAGGTCACCGTGACGGGCAGGCGTCCGCCAGATCCGCTGTCACGTCCGATGGAGTGCTGATCCCGTCCATGCGTACTGCCCGCGACGCCACCACCAGCAAGACGACCGAGCACACCGAGCACGAGGACACCGCACACGAGAGCACGGGACACCGGAGCGCCGTGCGCGAGCGGCGGTCCGCGGTCCCGCTCGACGGCCGCCGTATCAGGGCCGCCGTCATCGGCACCGGAGCCATCGCCTCAGGCAGCCATCTGCCCGCGCTCGCCGCCCTCGCCGCCGAGGGCGAGGTGGAGATCGTCGCCGCGGTCGACATCGACGCCGACGCGGTCGAGCGCTTCTGCGCCGACGGCGGTGTCCCGCACGGCTACACCGACCTCGACCGGATGCTGGCGGAACAGCGCCCGGACCTCGTCTCCGTCTGCACCCCGCCGACCCTGCACCGCGAGCAGACCGTCGCCGCGCTGCGCGCCGGTGCCTGGGTGTGGTGCGAGAAGCCCCCCGTGCCGACCCTCGCCGACTTCGACGCCGTGGAGGCCCATGAGGGCACCGACGGCGGCCCCTACGCCTCCATCGTCTTCCAGCACCGCTTCGGCTCCGGCGCGCGCCACGTACGCCGTCTGATCGCCGACCGGGCCATGGGACGCCCCCTGGTGGCCCACTGTCAGACCACCTGGTACCGCGACGCCGCCTACTACGCCGTGCCCTGGCGCGGGAAGTGGGAGACCGAGGGCGGCGGCCCCGCCATGGGCCACGGCATCCACCAGATGGACCTCCTGCTGGACCTGCTCGGACCGTGGAGCGAGGTGCGGGCCATGGCCGGGCGCCTGGTGCACGACGTGCAGACGGAGGACGTCTCCACCGCCCTCGTGCGCTTCGGGAGCGGCGCCCTCGCGACCGTGGTGAACAGCGTCCTCAGCCCGGACGAGGTGAGCCGCATCCGGATCGACTGCGAGCGCGCGACGGTCGAACTGACCCATCTCTACGGGCACGGCAACGACAACTGGCGGATCACCCCGGCCCCGGACGCGCCCGCCGAGGACGTGGCGGCGTGGCGGGACTTCGGTACGGACGTGCCCAGTTCGCACCTGGCCCAGCTGCGCGACCTCGTCGCGAGCATGCGCGCGGGGGAGCGTCCGCGCAGCAGCGGCACCGACGGTCGCACCAGCCTCGAACTGATCACCGCGCTCTACAAGTCGGCGTTCACGGACACGACCGTCCGCGCCGGCGAGATCGGCCCCGGCGACCCCTACTACACGGCCCTGCACGGGGGCGCGCCCGGCTGGGACCCCGCGACACCCGCGACACCCGCCACGTACGAGGAGGCATCGGCATGACCGCACGAGGCGGCCTGCGCGTCGTCCACGCCCACGGTGACCGCGTCACGGTCACCGAACCCACCTCCGGCGTGGAGCTGTTCAGCTATGTGTACGGTCCGGAGGCGCCCTGGGAGGCCCCGAAGCCGTATCTGCATCCGCTCAGGACACTCGCGGGCAACGTTGTCACGGACTACCGGCCCAACGACCACCGCTGGCACAAGGGCCTGCAGATGACCGCCTCGCATCTGTCGGGGGCGAACCTGTGGGGCGGCAACACATACGTTCACGGGGAGGGGTATCTCGAACTCCCCGAGCGCGTCGGCTCGATGGCACACGTCACGTTCGACCGGGTCGAGGCGGACAGTACCGGTGCGGGCGGCGCGGTCATCGCCGAGCGGCTCACCTGGCATCCGTACGACGGCTCGCTCTGGGCGGAGGAGGAGCGCCGCATCGAGGTGCACGACGTGGACCCGGCGTCCGGCTCGTGGGCGCTGACCTGGACGACCTCCGTCGCCAACCGCCGGGACGAGCCCCTGCGGTTCGGCAGTCCCACGACGGCCGGGCGGGAGATGGCCGGATACACCGGCCTGTTCTGGCGCGGTCCCCGCGGCTTCCGGGACGGGCGGATCATCGGCCCCGACGCGGAGGGCCCCGGCCTGATGGGGCAGCAGGCGCCCTGGCTCGCGTACTCCGCCGAGCACGATGTCGCCGACGGGCACGCCACCCTCGTCTTCGCGCACGCCCCGGAGAACGATCACACGGGCGAGGGCGGCGCCCACCCCGCCCACTGGTTCGTCCGCAACGAACCCTTCGCGGCCGTCGCGCCCTCCCTCGCCTTCTTCGACGAGCTGGAACTCGCGCCCGGCGACACGCTCACCCGCCGCTACCGCGTCGTCGTCGCGGACGGCGTCCGGGAGCGCGAGGAGATCGCCGAGTACCTGGCGGAGCACCCGTGGTGAGCGGCGCCGAGGATGCGTCGCAGGGCTTTGCCGGCCTGCCCGGCGGGGTCGCCGTCTCGCATCTCTCGGTCTACGACTGGCCCGCCGACGACGGGGTGTGCGGCGGAACTCCCCACCTCCATCTGACCTGTTCGGAGGCGTACGTCGTCACCGGCGGGCGGGGCGCGGTGCAGACCCTGACGGCCTCCGGGTACGAGGTCACGCCGCTCGCGCCGGGCACGGTGGCCTGGTTCACGCCCGGCACGATCCACCGGCTCGTCAACGAGGACGACCTGCGCATCACCGTCCTCATGCAGAACAGCGGGCTCCCGGAGGCGGGCGACGCGGTACTGACGCTGCCGCCGGAGTACCTGACCGACCCGGAGACGTACGCCGCCGCGACCGTCGTCCCGGCGGACGCGCCCGAGGCGGAGAAGGAGCGGTTCGCCCGGACCCGGCGCGACCTAGGGCCTGTCTGACCATTCCCGTCTGCCGGGCGACGCCATGCACGCCCTCTCGCCGCACCGGGCACAGAGCCAAGTACGTCCAGTACGAGGCTCTGCGCCCGGCACGGCGAGAGCACGCACCTGACGCCGCCCGGCCGCCCTGCGGGCGACGACGGGAATTGTCAGACAGGCCCTAGCCCTCAGGGGCTACCGGGCGCTGCGCGAGGCGGACGGGCCCGAGGCCCTCGCCGCCTTCCACCGGGCCGCCGCGGCCCTCGTACGGCCTCGGCTCGCCGAGTGGCGCGAGCGGTGGCGGCGCGGTGCCGAGGCGGCCGCCGCGGCGACGGGCGACCAGCTCGACCGGCTGGAGCGCGGGGACGTGTCCCACCTCGCCGCCGCGGCCGTACGGGCCGAGCAGCCGTCGGCGCGGGGGAAGTTCGGCATGTGCGGGCGGCTGGACGTGTACCCGGGGGAGTAGGCGCCCCGGTTCACCGCGCGCTCAGACCACCGCGGGCCCCGTGACCGTCCAGCCCGGGGCCTGCGGGTGGGCCGTCAGGTCGTCGTGGCGGACCTCCTCGCCGCACTCCGCGCAGGTGACGACCGGGACCAGTTCGTGGCCGACGGCGTGCCCGGTCGTGCGACCGCCGGTGTCGCCGCCGAAGTGTTCCAGCACCATGGGGCGATCGCCGTCGTTGAGATGGCGGTCGCCCCACGCCATGAGCGTGAGCAGCACCGGCTCCAGCTCCAGACCGGCCCGGGTGGGCCGGTACTCGAAGCGTGGCGGCTTCTCGCTGTAGGCGACCTTCTCCAGCAGCCCCGCGTCCACGAGCCGCTTCAGCCGGGTCGTCAGTACGTCACGCGGAGCGCCGATGTTGCGGGCCAGCTGGTCGAACCGGGTGGCGCCCAGAGACACCTCGCGCAGCACGAGCAGGGAGTACTTCTCGCCGACCAGGGCGAGCGTGCCGGCGATCGAACAGGGGCGGGCGTCCTTCATGCGGTCCAGTCTACGTGGTGGGTTGGTTCTTCCAACCCACTCGGTTACTGTGGAGTCACTTAGTGGGTTGAGAATCCAAACCCACCTTCTTCGGAGTCGTCTACTCCCAGGAGGCCAGACCATGCGTGACGCAGTCGTCGTCGAAGCCGTACGCACCCCGATCGGCAAGGGAAAGCCGAACGGTTCGCTCGCCCACGTCCACCCCGTGGAACTCCTCGCCCACACCCTCCGTACGCTCGCCGAACGGTCCGGTGTCGACCCCGCGCTCATCGACGACGTCATCGGCGGGACCGTCGACCAGGTCGGTGAGCAGGCCATGAACACCACCCGGTACGCCCTCCTGTCCGCCGGCTTCCCCGAGTCGGTGCCCGCGACGACGGTGGACCGCCAGTGCGGGTCCTCCCAGCAGGCCGTGCACTTCGCGGCGCAGGGAGTCATCTCGGGGGCGTACGACCTGGTCGTGGCCTGCGGGGTGGAGTCCATGAGCCGGGTGCCGATGTGGTCGAACGTGCCGGAGGGCAAGGACCCCTTCGGGCCCGGAGTCGCCCAGCGGTATCCCGAGGGCCTCGTCCCGCAGGGCATCAGCGCCGAGCTGATCGCGGCCAAGTGGTCGCTCTCCCGCGAGCGGATGGACGCCTTCGCGGTGGAGTCCCACCGCAGGGCCGCGGCGGCGTGGGAGGGAGGGCTGTTCGACGCGGAGGTGGCGCCCCTGGACGGGGTGACGCGCGACGAGTGCGTGCGGCCCGGCAGCTCGGTGGAGGTGCTGGCCGGGCTCAAACCGGCCTACTACGACCCGACATTCGGGGAGCGGTTCCCGCAGATCGACTGGAACGTCACCGCGGGCAATGCCAGCCCGGTCAACGACGGGGCCTCGGCCGTACTCATCACGTCCAGCGAGACCGCGGCCCGTCTCGGGCTCCGGCCGCTGGCCCGGCTGCACAGCTTCGCCGTCACGGGGTCCGATCCGCTGCTGATGCTCACGGGGGTCGTGCCCGCCACCGAGAAGGTGCTGCGCAGGGCCTCGCTGACCCTGGACGACATCGACCTCTTCGAGGTCAACGAGGCGTTCGCCAGTGTCGTCCTCGCCTGGCGGCAGGAGACGGGGGCCGACCTTTCCAAGGTCAACGTCCATGGCGGGGCGATCGCGCTCGGGCATCCGCTCGGGGCGAGCGGGACGCGGTTGACGACCACGCTCGTGCACGCGATGCGGGGGCGTGGGGCTCGGTTCGCGCTCCAGACCATGTGCGAGGCGGGTGGGCTCGCGAACGCGATGGTCTTGGAGGGGTTGCGGTGATGGGCCGGGTGCGGGCCGGTGGGGGCTTGTCGCGCAGTTCCCCGCGCCCCTGAAAAGCGGGGCTGCGCC